>DAIMYJ010000057.1:0-19822 GCA_036734545.1 Chitinophagales bacterium | reverse complement strand
CAGTGTTTGCGGTGAGTGGTGAGTGGGTGAGTGGGTGTGTGTGTGATTGGGTGAGTGGGTGAGCGGTAGCTTTACTAAGAAGACAATTGTTTTTCGTGAGTCGGCAGTCGTGATTCGTGAGTGGGTGAATGGGTTTCTCGATACTTGATACTCGATACCAAACCTCCGGTATCTCAGATAGGTGAATAATCTCCCCTGAAACAGTCTGTACAAAATAATGGAGCGGAACATTGCGTTAGGAGATGATGCGTTATCTGATTGGTATTCCGATAGTATGCTGTATGCTGCAGCCGGTGTTTGGTCAGTCCGACAGCACCATTTCTGTTTCTTCGGATCAGGACAGTGTATATTTTGAGGTGAACGGCGAGAAGGCGGCGATCGCGAATACGGATATGGCGCAATATTATCTGGAGGAAGGGATCACGGCAGCCATTGCCGGCGATTATGCCGGGGCGGAGAATAAATTCCGCGTAGGACTGCTCTACGACCTGACGAATGCCGAGTTGGTGTATAATCTCGGACTGGCGCAATATTATCAGGAGAAATACGGTGAGGCGATCAATACCTTCGATACGGCTGCCGAACTCGATCCTGAAAATCCGGAGATCTATAATCAGCGCGGCTTATCCAAGGCGATGCTTACCCAATATCCGGAAGCGGAACTGGATTTCAAGATCCTGCTCAAGATCTCACCCGCCCACCCTATGGGCAATTTCAATTACGGCATTTTACTTCTGCAAATGGACGACCTCACCGGCGCCTGCAATTACCTCAATATCGCCGACAGCTACGGCTACCCGAATGCCCCGCAAGTGCTGGCAGAATACTGTAAATAATGTGCAGATGTGGCACAATAGCTTTTTGTGGATTTACATGCTGAACATGTCCGGCAGGGATCAGAGATTTGACAGCATATAAAAAAACACCCAGCCATTGGCTAATCGGCTAATCGGCTGTTAGCTAATCCCGATTTGCTCGGTACATCGCTGCGCTTCGCCAGCTAATTAATAAATCATTCCCACCTTCTTTCCTTCCACCGGCTGGTTGCAGTGACAACTGATTGCTGATGATTGGTATTGGGTTTTTCTGCTGATTGATCCATGATATGTGCAGCGATGAGTGCGGCGATACGTGCTTCCTCCTCGGAGGTGTTGTGGAGAGCCTCCGGCATAAAATAATTCTCGATGAATTTGGTATCGAATTTTCCGGAAAGGAAAGCATCATGCTGCATCACAAATTTCCCGAAGGGCAGTGTGGTGGCCACACCGGATATCTTATAATCGTCGATGGCGCGGATCATTTTTTTGCAGGCCAGCTCACGCGTTTCGGCGTGGACGATAAGTTTCGATAACAGCGGATCGTAATAGATCGGGATATCCATACCTTCCTCATAACCGTCATCCACGCGAATGCCGTGTCCCTGCGGGCGGCGGTAGGTGACCAGTTTGCCGATATCCGGCAGGAAATTATTGGTAGGATCTTCTGCGGTCACGCGCAATTCGATGGCATGTCCGTTGATGCGCAGATCGTCCTGCGTAAAGGCGAGCTTCTCCCCTTCTGCCACCAATATCTGTTCACGCACCAGATCGAGACCGGTGATAAGTTCCGTCACCGGATGTTCAACCTGGAGGCGGGTATTCATTTCGAGGAAGTAGAAATTCAGCTGCTCATCCACGAGGAACTCCACCGTGCCGGCGCCGGAATAATTACAGGCGCGGGCCACATTCACGGCGCTTTCGCCCATGGCTTTGCGCATGGCGGGGGAAACAACGGCCGAGGGGGCCTCTTCCACCAGTTTTTGATGACGACGCTGGATGGAACACTCGCGTTCGAAGAGGTATACCACATTGCCGTGATTATCGGCGAGGACCTGTATCTCAATATGCCTTGGAGAGGTCACGAATTTCTCGATGAACACCGCATCGTTGCCGAAGGCGCTGAGCGCTTCGCTCATGGCGCGGTGCATCTGCTCTTCCAGTTCCTCTTCGTTATTCACCACACGCATCCCTTTACCACCGCCGCCGGCACTGGCCTTGATGAGAATGGGGTAGCCGGCTTTTTTGGCGACAGCTTTGGCCTCTGCAATATCGGAGATGGCGTGATCGGTACCGGGCACCATGGGAATGTCATAGCCTTTGGCGGCCTGCTTGGCAGATATCTTATCGCCCATCATGTTGATGCTGTGCGCGCTGGGGCCGATGAAGATGAGTCCGGCATCGCTCACTTTCTGTGAGAACTCGGCGTTCTCGCTCAGGAATCCGTAACCGGGATGGATAGCATCAGCGCCGGATAATTTGGCCACTTCCAGGATCTTATCCATCAACAGATAACTCTTATTGGACGCCGGCGGACCGATCAGGTACGCTTCATCTGCAAATCTCGTGTGGAGGGCATTGCGGTCGGCCTCAGAATACACGGCCACCGTCTTAATCCCCATTTCTCTGGCTGTCCGCATCACCCGCAGAGCGATCTCCCCACGGTTGGCGATGAGTATCTTTTTGATCTTCATGGTGTAAAGGTAATGGTTGTGTTCATGTGTTCATGTGTTCATGTGTTTCCGCCGCGGCGGATTCATGTGTGCGTAGGTGCGTGGGTGCTTAAGTGCGTGGGTGTCAGCCGCGGCGGATGGGTGCGTCTTAAACCAACGCACGTAGTTACCTACGCACTTACGCACCTGCTAACCTACGCACCTGATTCATCCCAACATTTCCCATCTTTGCACCATGGACTTTTGGCCTTCGGTGTGGGCGATGCTGAAAAAGGATGTTTTGCTGGAATGGCGGCAGAAATATGCCATTAGCGGTATCCTCCTGTATATGCTGTGCATCGTGTTCATCATCTTCATGACCTTTGGTCAGGGTGTGCGCGGACCGGTGTGGGTGGTGTTGTACTGGATCATCATTCTGTTCACCGCCGTGAATGCCGTTGCCAAGAGTTTTCTGCAGGAAAGTGCCGGCAGACTGCTGTATTACTATACACTGGCCTCACCACAGGCCATTATCCTGGGCAAGATGTTGTACAACATGGGCATCATGCTGTTCATGGGGGTGCTGGCCGCTCTGTTGCACGGGATCACTTCGGGATATCCGATCGTTGACAGTCCCTCGTTCCTGCTGGCCATGGTGCTGGGCGCCATTGCCTTTGCCGCCACATTCAGCATGATCTCGGCCATCGCCTCCAAGGCATCGAACAGCGGCACGCTGATGGCCATTCTTTCCTTCCCTGTGCTGATCCCCATCCTCATTATCCTGATCCGCATTTCGCTCAATGCCCTGCAGACGGTTAACTTGTCGGCCAATCTGCAGGATCTGCTGTATCTGGGGGCTCTGGATGTGATGATCGTGGCGCTGGCACTGGTATTATTTCCTTATCTTTGGCGCGATTAAACGGGGCACCCCCTGCCTGCGGGAAACTGACTAAGGATGCTGAAACATTTGCACAAGACCTGGTGGAAGATACTGTGTGTGGTGCTCCTCCTCTATACTTTTATCGTGGGCATGTTGATAGAGACGCCGGATGTGCCGATGCTCCATGAGACCGTGCGTAACCTGTTCTTCCATGTTCCCTGCTGGTTTGCCATGTTATTGCTGATGCTTACCGCATTGATCTACAGCATCATGTACCTGCGGAAGAGCCGACTGCTGTATGATATCGTTTCCGTTGCCCTCCTCCGCGTGGCCCTGCTCTTTGGGGTGCTCGGCTACCTGACCGGTATGTTATGGGGGAACTTCATCTGGGGTAACCTCATCAGCTGGATCACCAACGACACCAAGATACTGGGGGCGGCCATCGGACTGCTGATCTACTTCGCCTATTTCATTTTGCGCGGATCCATTGATGATGAAGAAAAACGCGCCCGTATAGCAGCCGTCTATAGCATCTTTGCCTTCATTTTGCTGAATGTGTCCATCAATGTGGTACCGAGGCTTACCGACTCCCTTCATCCGGGCAGCGGGGGCAACGCCACTTTTACGGTATATGACCTCGACAACCGTTTGCGACTGGTGTTCTATCCGGCCGTGCTCGGTTACTTCCTGCTGGGCCTGTGGGTGAGCAGCCTGCTCATTCGCCTGCAGATCATCCATTTCAAGAAAAACGACATTCCTGTATGATGCAATATCCATCCGCACTCCTGCGACTGGCAGCCACATTTTTGATTCTGCTGGTAAATACTACCTTTGCAGGCGCCCAAAATGAGGGGTATGCCGGAACCGCAACAGGTAGTGAAAATCTCCTGCGCAGTAACGGCCTGATCTATGTGGTAGTGGGCGTTATCGTGATCATCCTGCTGGGCATGATCCTGTATCTGGCCGGCATCGATCGAAAGATCAGTAAGATGGAAAAGGAAAAGTAACAGAAAAGAATACTCACTAATTACTCTATAAATCAATTAACTATGTCTAATACCAGTTTCTTTGAAAGCGTGGAGAAGAACTTCGAGAAAGCTGCGAAG
Organism: Chitinophagales bacterium; assembly: GCA_036734545.1. Lineage (GTDB taxonomy): Bacteria > Bacteroidota > Bacteroidia > Chitinophagales > BACL12 > UBA7236. Next base: position 15,369 of record DAIMYJ010000057.1, on the reverse strand, counting down.
ATCACAGGACATCCGCGCGGTCTCCTCGACCAGATCCGTGTATGCAACAGCGTGTATCACATGAAATTCCCGGTGAAGATCGGTGGTGAATTCCAGGTGATCGAAGCATGGCGCGTACAACACAGCCATCACCGTGTTCCTACCAAGGGTGGTATCCGTTATGACTCCATGGTAAATGAAGATGAAGTAATGGCACTCGCCAGTCTGATGACCTATAAATGTGCCATCGTGGATGTACCGTTCGGCGGTGCAAAAGGCGGTATCAAGATCAACCCGAAGCAACACAAAGTGGATGAACTGGAGCGCATCACCCGTCGCTATGCCGCGGAACTGAGCAAGCGCAATATGTTAGGCCCCGGCCTCGACGTACCTGCTCCGGATTACGGAACAGGGGAACGCGAAATGAGCTGGATCGTGGATACCTATATGGCATTGCATCCGGGTTCAGTTGACGGTTACGGTTGCGTGACCGGCAAGCCGGTAACTCAGCATGGTATCAACGGCCGTCGCGAAGCCACCGGACTCGGTGTGTTTTTCGGTGTGCGTGAAGCGTGCAGTTTTGCAGATGACATGGCAGCACTCGGCCTGACTGCCGGTCTGGAAGGAAAAAAGGTGATCGTCCAGGGCTTGGGTAATGTGGGTTATTATTCTGCTAAATTCTTCCAGGATGGCGGTGCTATCATCGTAGGCATCGGTGAGTATGAAGGTGCTATTTACAATGCCAATGGTTTGGATGTGGATGCCGTGTTCAACCACCGCAAATCCACCGGCAGCATCCTGAATTTCCCGGGTGCTACTAATCTGGATGTTACTGCGGCGATCCTCGAGCAGCCCTGTGATATCCTGATCCCGGCTGCACTCGAAAATGTGATCCACGAAGGCAACGCCAAAAATATCAAGGCCAAGATCATCGGTGAAGCGGCCAACGGCCCCATCACCGCTGAGGCAGATGATATCCTGAACGCCATGGGCGTTTTGATCATCCCCGACATGTATCTGAATGCCGGTGGTGTGACCGTATCGTATTTTGAATGGCTGAAAAACCTTTCACATGTGCGTTTCGGCCGTCTGACCAAGCGTTTTGAGCAGGGCAGTAACATGCGTATCGTAGATACCATTGAAGAACTGACCGGTAAAAAACTTTCGGCAGCTGAAGTTGACCGTATCGTAAAGGGTCCGGATGAGATCGACCTGGTGCGCAGTGGTCTGGAAGAAACCATGATCAACTCCTATCATACCATCCGCAATGAGTGGAAGAGCAATTCCGAGAGCGGCAGTCTGCGGACCGCAGCTTTTGTGGTAGCGATCAATAAAATTGCCAGCGATTATCTGGCTATGGGTATTTTCCCATAAGGAAAACGCTTTCCTACTAACAAAAGAGGCTGTCACAAAAGAGGCAGCCTCTTTTTTAATGTGCAAATGTGCAGATGTGCAAATGTGCACATGTGCAGATGTGTAAATGTGCTGTTGATCTCCACTGATTGGGTCTCGAGGTGGACTTTGTTAGTTTTTGGGTGGCTGCTTGGTGTGGCACTCCCTGCCTGAAGTTCATTTCGCATGGAGGAAAGCGAATCACCTAGTGTAACAATTCACGGTTTCAAACGTCTTATTTATATGCGCACTATCCTATTCCTCATGCTGGCACTGATGATGCGGCAGCAGCATATCCATGGTCAGACCATTGCAGGTGTCATACTGGATGTTGAAACACAGGAGCCCCTTCCCTTTGTGAACATCGGTATTCCCGGTAAAGGCATAGGCACGGTGGCGCAGGCCGATGGCAGTTTTACCCTGCGTTTAGATGGCGCCGCCGATAAGGATACCATCCGTATTTCCATGATCGGCTATGCCACCGAAAAGATCCCTGCCCACGCGTGGATGATCCGCTCTGAGGTGCGTATACAACTGTCGCCCGTTGACCAGCAACTCGACATGGTGGTTGTGCGACCACGCGACCTGAAGCCGGCAAGGCTGGGAAATGATTATGACAGTCCGTCCGTACAGGTCGGATTCATCGGTGATTCCGAAGACACCACCGTAGTGAATCCTCCGGGTGCTGAACTCGGTACGATCATGAAAGTGAAAAAGGACCGCACGTTCTATCTGGATTCCTGCGGACTGAATTTTTCGGCCTTCACCCCCGACAGTGCGGTGTTGCGTATCAACTTTTATCAGCTCAACAATGATGAGCCGGATATACTCCTGAACACGCAACCTATATATGTAACGGTTTATAAAGACCAGCGCCATGTGCGACTTGACTTGCGCCCGTACAATATCTCTGCCGACAATGATTTTGTGATGGCTGCCGAATGGCTCATCGACCTGAAAGGGAAAGAAGAAAAGATATTATTCTGCGGCGGCTTCTTCGGCTCCGGCATCCGTTACCGCACCACCAGCCTTGATTCCTGGAAAAAAGTGCCGGTGGGCATTGGGATGTTTTGTGAAGGTGCGTATGCGGAGCGGTGAGTGGTGAGTGGTGAGTGGTGAGCGGTGAGTGGTGAGTGTGTGTGGTGGGTTTGTTTGAGGAACTTATTACCTGCGCAACTGAGAACCTGCGCACCAAAATACAAGCTTACATCTCTTACCTTTGCGTGATGGACGCAAAACAGCAGAAAATAGCGGCGTTTGATGCCGATGGGGTGGGTGTTGCCAACGGGCAATATTTCGGGTTACCCTTTACCTATGAAGAGAGCCGGCTAGTATTATTTCCCGTTCCCTGGGAAGTGACCGTTTCGTATCGCGCCGGTACGGCAAAAGGACCGAAGGCGATGCTGGAGGCTTCGACACAGATCGACCTGTATGACAACGACAATCCGAACGGCTGGCATGCGGGTATTTTTACCATGAAGGAAAAACCTTCGATGTATAAACGCAACAATGAGTTGCGGAAAAAAGCAGCTACTTACATCCGCTCACTGGAACAGGGCAAGAACATGGAGTTGTCGTCCATCCCGGAAGAGATCAACAGCGCCTGCGAGACCATGAACGACTATGTGTATGCGCAAGGCAAAAAAATACTGGGCGATAACAAAATACCGGCACTCGTTGGCGGCGACCACAGCACACCGCTGGGACTGATGCGCGCATTAGGCGAGACACATGGCGGCTTCGGGATTTTACAGATCGATGCGCATGCCGACCTGCGCGATGCGTATGAAGGTTTCACTTATTCGCATGCCAGCATCATGTTCAATGCCCTGCAGATCGATAATGTAAAAAAACTGGTGCAGGTTGGCATTCGTGATTATTGCCATGCCGAATTACAGGTGATGGATAATTCGAACCGCCGCGTTGTGACCTATTTCAACGACGAGATAAAGCGCGCCGGGTACAGCGGCATGACATGGGCGGATATCACTTCACGCATCGTAGAAGAATTACCGCAAAAGGTGTATATCAGTTTTGATATTGACGGACTGCATCAGGTATATTGTCCGGATACCGGCACCCCGGTTCCCGGCGGACTCGAATTTGAGCAGGCTGTGCATCTGATCAACGAGGTAGTAAACTCCGGTCGCACTATTATCGGTTTCGATCTTGTGGAGGTGGCACCCGGCGAAAATGAGTGGAATGCGATCGTGGGTGCGCGTATGTTATACAAGATGTGCAACCTCGCGCTCAAATCACGCGGATGAAGCGCCTGCAGATATGGCTGATGGTGACTGTGCTGTGTACTGGCGGATGTACGCAGAAGCAGGCTGATGCACCCATAACTGCCGAGGCGGAAAACGAAAAATACCTGACCTCGATCGATGATTTTTCCTCCCACCCCGCTACCGTCATTTCTTTTCTCGGGCCTGAATGTCCGCTGAGTGAGAATTACACCAAAACGCTGAACGACCTGCAGGAGCAGTTTTCCGATGCCGATGTGCGTTTCATTGCGGTTTTTCCCGGCACGCACTACAGTACTGCGGCGATCGACAGTTTCATTGCCTATTATCGCGTGCAGCAGGAGGTGTATCTCGACAAAGACTTTGCGCTGGTGAAGAAATTACAGGCCACGGTTACTCCCGAAACCTGTATTTTTGATCATACGGGCAAGGTGGTATACAGTGGTGCCATTGATAATTGGGCTGTAGATCTCGGACAAAAGCGGCAGGTGATCACAGAATTTTATGTGCGGGATGTACTGCGTTCGATGTTAGACCACACACCCTTGCCTTATCAAAAAACCACACCTGTTGGTTGTATCATAGAAACAGATGCGCACGTTCATCATTAATTCGATCTGTTGCACGGCTCTGGGCGCGATGCTGCTCATGTGGGCCGGCTGCAAGCATGAGGAAAATACCGAAGGCGACACGATCGCTCTGCCGGAGGTGGTAACCTTTAGTGAACATATCGCGCCCATCATTTTCGAGAATTGCACCCCCTGTCACCGCCCCGGATCTGCCGGTCCGTTCGCATTCACCAATTACGATGAAGTGCGTGCCAAGGCGAAGACGATCGCGAAAGTGACGAGCTCACGATTCATGCCGCCATGGCCGGCTGATCCCACGTATACCTCCTTCAAAGGCGAACGCGTGCTCTCTGATGCGCAGATCGCGATGATCGGAAAATGGGTGGAGGATGATTGTCCGATCGGCGATGCAGCGGCCATTCCGCCCACACCCGCCTACCCTACCGGTTCACAGATCGGCGAACCCGACCTGGTGATACCGTTCCCGGACATTGCGATCAAAGGCAACAATACCGATCATTTCTTTTTGGTAAAGGTTCCCTACAGCATGCCGGAAGATAAATTCGTGGAAACGATCGAATTCATTCCCGGTAATAAAAAACTGGCGCATCACATGAATGCAAATCTGATCCTGTATAAGCCCGGAAAAAAGCAGAATGTGTTCGGCGGAGATAAAGTGATCCCTACAGATCTCACCGAAAGTGCGGCCGAGGTGCAAAAGGCGATGGATAATTATAACGACGACGGTTCGCTGCCCAGTCTGCAACCGCTGGTATGCAATTATCTGCCCGGTGTATCTCCGGCGATATACCCTAAGGGTATAGGCGGATTCCCGATGTCGAAGCAGGGTGCGTTCTTCATCAATGATTATCATTTTGGTCCGAGTGCGGTGGATGCGATCGACAGCACCTCGCACTTCAACATCTTTTTTGCCGATGCTCCGCCGCAGCGTCCCACGTATGAAATATTGCTCGGATCACTGGGCGTGGCGCCGGTGAAGCCTGCACTGATCATTCCGCCCGGAGAGGTTAAAACATTTACGATCGATTATCAGGTGCAGGAAACGATGAGTTTGCTTACGGTAAATCCGCACATGCACCTGATCGGGAAGACGTTTACTGCATACGCTATAACACCGCAGCGCGACACCATTCCCATTATCCGCATTCCGAAATGGGATTTCCGCTGGCAGTATTTTTATACATTTAAAAAAGTGCTGGTGATACCGGCCGGATCGGTGATACATGTAGAGGCAACGTTCGATAACACAGAAAAGAATGTAAACAATCCCTATCATCCGCCGCAAGTGATCATTGATCGTGCCGACCGTTTCGATTCCATGAAATCGACGAACGAAATGCTGCAGTTGATATTGTCATTCATGGAGTATCGTCCCGGCGATGAAAACCTCAGTCTGGAATAACTGTGCGTAAATACTTACCATACATCACCCGACCGATCCTGGTGCTGAGCCTCGTGAGTCTGTTCACCGATATGGCGAGCGAGATGTTGTATCCCATCATGCCGGTATTTCTGCAGTCGATCGGATTCAGTGTTGTGCTGATCGGTGTGCTGGAGGGTTTTGCCGAGATGATCGCGGGGTTGAGCAAGGGGTATTTCGGAAAATTATCCGATGTGCGGCAAAAGCGATTGCCCTTCGTGCAGTGGGGATATGCGCTGAGCGCGCTGTCGAAACCCATGATGGCCGCCTTTACGGCACCGCTCTGGATCTTTTTTGCACGCACCACCGACCGCATCGGCAAGGGATTGCGTTCGGCGCCACGCGATGCACTGCTGAGTAGTATGACCACCCCCGCATACAAGGGGCGTGTGTTCGGATTTCACCGGAGCATGGATACTTTCGGCGCGGTGCTGGGGCCGCTGCTTGCGCTGTTGCTGCTTTCCTTCTTTCCGGGAAATTACACCTTGTTATTCCTGGTGGCTTTCGTTCCCGGTATGATCGCCGTAGCGTGTACGCTAACGCTGCGTGAGACGCCGGCAGCTGCTCCGCGCGACACGCCTGTGCGCCTGTTCAGTTTTCTGCAGTATCTGCGTGTGGCCGGCAGCGATTACAAACGACTGTTGACCGGCCTGCTGCTGTTTGCCCTTGTGAACAGTTCAGATGTACTCTTGCTGCTCAAAATGAAGAACAGCGGTGTGGATGATACCACCGTGATCATGGTCTATATCTTTTACAATCTGGTATATGCACTGGCTGCCTTCCCGCTGGGCATGCTGGCCGATAGATTAGGGTTAAAGCAGATGCTCGTGACGGGTTTATGTGTTTTTGCCGTGGTATACGCCGGCTTTGCCTTGACCGATAACCTGACCGTGTACTGGGTGCTGTTTGCCCTGTATGGCATCTATGCGGCAAGCACGGAGGGTATCGCAAAGGCGTGGATCACCAATGTGACGCCCCGCGAGGAAGCGGGCACCGCCGTGGGCACCTATTCAGGGTTGACCAGTATGATGGCCTTTGCGGCTTCGTCGCTGGCCGGCGCCATCTGGGCCGGATTCGGGCCTGCTGCCGCCTTCGGGATCAGCGCCATTGTAGCCCTCGCCGCAGCTCTGTATCTGTTGCGTATCCCCTACCGGGAAACTGCTTCCGCCTGACCCGTGCAAAGCGGGGAACACCGTATCTTAGCGGTTCATCAAGCGTCCACTGTCAGAGGGATGACCCGCAATACATTCCTGATCCAGCATATCCGCACACCGTAGTCACCGAAATGTCGCTTTTCCAGAAGATCAGAACTGCAGAATGGACCACCACCATCAACCTCATCATCAGAGGTTCCACGATGGTTGGAAAATTCCTGCTCGTCTATTTTCTGGCTGACGCCCTCACGGTTGAGCAATATGGCGTATGGGGTATCTTCACTACTTCGATCTCGCTGTCGTTGTATGTGGTCGGACTTGATTTTTACACCTACTCCACCCGTCGCATCCTGGACTACCCGATCGAAGAGCGCAGTCCCATGTTACGTGATCAGCTGCTGTTCTACCTGATCAGTTATGCGATCTTGTTCCCCATCCTGGCATTGCTGTTCGTATTTGATGTGATCGAATGGCGTTTTGCTATCTTCTTTTATGCGGTACTGGTTTTTGAACATCTGGCACAGGAATCGTATCGCACCTTTGTGGTATTCAGCCGGCCCATCATTGCGAATATCGTATTGTTCCTGCGCAGCGGTGTTTGGGCGTATTTATTGATCCTGTTATGGGCAGGCGGTGTAGATGAGCTGCAGAACCTGAAAGCGATCTATCTGTTCTGGATCGGCGGCGGTATCACCGCACTGATGGTGACACTATATTTTCTGGCGCAATTCAAATTCAAGCCGGTGCGCCACATTCCGGTGAACTGGTCGTGGATAGGCCAGGGCATACGTGTGAGTCTCCTGTTCTTCATCGGCACCGTTGGTTATAAGATCATCGAATTTGCCGACCGGTACTTCATCGACTTTTACCATGGCAAGCAGGAAGTGGGCGTATACACGTTTTACGCCAGCATGTGCAATATGGTGGAGACCTTTGTGCATACGAGCGTGATCATCATTTTTTCGCCAAGGCTGATCGAATCGTTCCACCACAGCAATTATGACTACCGGAAAACACATGCGCAGTTTGCGAAGAAGGTATTCTTCTATACCATCGGCATCAGCATTGTGCTGGCACTGGTGATCATTCCATTGCTGAACTCACTCGAAGAGAAGGAATATATCCGCGCCTACCCCACCTTTTTGGTGCTGGTGATGGCCAAGGTGGCGTTGAATTTCTCGCTGGTATTTCATTACATCCTGTATGTGCGCAAGAATGACTTCCCCATCATCAAGGCTACGCTGATCGCGGCGGTGATGAACATACTGCTCAACTTCATCCTCATTCCACCCATGGGCATCATGGGCGCCGCACTGGCAACACTGGCTAGCTTTGTGGTGATCCTCCTCATGAAAATGTATTACAGCCGGAATCTGCCGGAAGCACGACAGATCATATACCTGCGTTTCCTGCGCAAAAAAAGAAAATCTAAGACCAACAGCAATACCGAACAATGAAACCCTATTTTGAAGACCTCGCCTGGTATGACTACCTTCTGTGCTTTGTGTACAATGGTATCTTCTCCTATATGGCCTATAAGATCGGCGAAGTATTTCTCGGCCTGCAGCACCGCACCCTGCGCATCCTGCTGGTGGCTTTCCAGGTATATTTCTTTGTGACCATGGCGGATGCCTTCTGGAATTTCCTGCCCATGCAGCCGGAAACATCCTGGTATGCCTTTATGGTAAGCAGCGGTCAATATCCGGAAGATGCACAGGTGAACCTGCTCGTGCTGTATTACCTGTCGCTGTTCTTCAGCATCGTATGTCTGAACACACCGATCATTTACGTTTTCCTCTGCATCCTGTTATATCTGGTGGCTGCAATGGTACTGTTGCAAGCGTGGAAGATGCTGGATACGCGTTTTTCTGCCACCACTGAATTGCAGTCGGCCCGATTGATGCTTTTCTGGCCCGCACCCATTTTGTTCATGACAGCTCCGCTGCAAACAGCTTTCATCCTTTTAGGATTTGCCTTCTTTTTCCGCGGATGGGTAACCTACCTGCGCGATCAAAAAATACCGGCCCTGCTCATCGGAGCGGTGGTGATGATCGCGCTGCAGTTCGAAAGTATTTATTGGGTGATCCCTGCCGTATTGGGCACCATGTTGTATAAACAATCCATGTCGGTATGGCTGAAAGCCGGGATCACGATCCTGGTGATCGCGGGTGCCGGATTACTGTTCAGCCGTGTGATCGCCGATGCACCGCTCACACCGCAGCATCTTGCCGATATGCGCAACACGAGCATTGCGGAAGCAGACATGTACGGCTATGGAAACGTATACTGGACCACCTATGGCGAAATGGCCCGCGACTATCCGTTCATCGTGTTGCAGTTCCTGCTGGCGCCGCTGCCGATCTTTATGCAGTTCGATCTGCTGTCATCACCGGTGGCTTCCGCCGACGGGATCTTCATGGCATTGATCACCCTGCTCGCAATGGTCACATTGTTGCGCCGATGGAAAGACCTGCAGCCGGTAGGCCTGCTGCTGCTTTTCCTGCTGATATTCCTGGGCGGCGCTGCCGATAACTGGATGCACGCCATGGCCGATCGTATGATACTCGGCTTTTTGCTGATCGTTTTGGCAGCCTCCACACTCACCCGCAAGCAGGGCAGCAGTGTGGCTGAGCACACCATGCCATTATAAGACTTACGAAAGGCCGTTAACGGTTCGTCGCACAATTACTACTTTTGAATATCCCTTAGATCTGATACTACATGGCATCAACAAAAAAACGAGCGATCATTTTCGGCTCCACGGGGCTCACAGGATCGTATGTATTGCATGAGGCGCTGATCGGCGACCGCTATGCGGAAGTAGTGTGTTTCAACCGCCGCGAATTACCGGTATCCGATCCGCGACATCGGAATATCGTCACCAATTTCAACGACCTCGACATCTACAGTGCACTGTTTGCGGATGCGGATGTGTTTTGTTGCCTGGGCACCACCTTCAAGAACGTAAATAACGACCGCGAAGCATATTACGAAGCCGATGTTTCGCGCCCGTTACGCGCCGCCCGCCTTGCAGCCGACCAGAAAGCGTCTTCGTTTGTCGTACAGACAGCGATGGGTGCGAATGCGCGTTCATCGATCTTTTATAACCGGTTGAAGGGTGAACTGGAGGATAAGCTGTCGGCCCTGCCGCTGCATGCATTGTACATCTTTCGTCCTTCGCTGCTCACGGGTCCGCGTAAAGAGCAGCGCTCCGGAGAGTCGCTGGGCAAATGGGTGATGAACTTCATGGATCCGCTACTGCTGGGACCGTTCCGGAAATATCGCTCCATAGCCGCTGCCGATGTGGCTAAAGCGATGGTAAAGGCTGCACTCGCCGCCAAACCCGGCAAACAGGTGTATCTGTCGGACGCCATTCAAAAACTCGCCGATGGCAAATGATGCTGCAGCTACTGCACGCACGATAAAACAACTTGCCGCTGCAGAGGGGTTCGCCTTTTGTGGCATCAGCAAAGCCGAAAAACTGGAAACGGAAGCCAGACAACTGGAGGACTGGCTGAACAGGCATCAGCATGGCAGCATGTCGTACATGGAAAATCATTTCGACATGCGTGTTGACCCGCGGGTGATACTGCCCGGTGCAAAAACGGTGATATCGCTGATGTATAATTATTATCCGCACCGGACATTATCGGATAGCACATTTAAAGTTTCAAAGTATGCCTACGGTGAAGACTATCACCGTGTGATCAAAGACAAGTTATATGCCTTGCTTGCCGCATTGACGAATCAATTCGGTCAGATCGCAGCACGGGTGTTCGTGGATTCTGCTCCCGTGCTGGAAAAAGCCTGGGCGAAACGCAGCGGTCTGGGATGGCAGGGAAAGAATACAAATATTATTCATCCAAAGGCCGGATCCTTTTATTTTCTCGCCGTATTGATCTGCGATCTGGAAGCTGAAGCAGATGGCCCCATCAAAGATTATTGCGGCACCTGTACCGCGTGCATCGACGCCTGCCCTACCGATGCCCTCACGCCGTATCATATTGACGCGAACCGCTGTATCTCCTATCTGACGATAGAACTGCGTGACCGGGAGATACCATCAGCATTCAACGGTAAAATGGATAACTGGATATTTGGTTGTGATGTATGTCAGGATGTGTGCCCATGGAACCGTTTCTCCAGTCCGCATGCCGAACCACGATTTGAGCCGAAGGAGGCATTAATACAAATGCGGGATCAGGATTGGGAGGAGTTGACGGAAGAGATGTTCAGGGAGGTGTTCAGACATTCTGCGGTGAAGCGTGGGAAGTATGAAGGGTTGAAGCGGAATGTGCAGGCAGCAAAAAAAATTAGAGGAGGACCGTGAACGCTCGTGAACTTCGTTGCATTGCATATGCAATCAACAAAACTAAATCGCTACACCTGCGCATTACCTGCTGACTCATGCATTGCCTACTTACCATTACGAACGCAAATAATCCCTTCTAATTTCTCATCCCTCATCCCTCATTCCTCATGCTTGCTTCTCCTTAATGCATCAACTTTCCATCAGTCGTTAACCGCTGCATGAGCTCTGCTTCGTAGTTAAGCCATTCCTGCCAGCGGGTCTTTACTTTTTCTTTGTCGAGATAAGTATTGGCCAGGTCGAGGAACATCCGGTAGTGGCCGGCTTCGCTCACCATGAATTCGTGGTAGAATTGTCGGAGGTGGGCATCTTCGAGGCCGGTGCTGAGCAGTCGGAAGCGTTCACAACTGCGTGCTTCGATCAGCGCGGCCATCAGCAATTTTTCGAGGAGCTGGTCTTCGCGGGTGCCGCCCTTCTTTTGAAACTTGATGAGCTCATTCACATAGCGGTCGGCACGCTGACGGCCGAGTCTGAGGTTGCGGCGCTTGAGCTCCTTGAGCACCATGCGGAAATGTCCCCACTCCTCAGTGACCACCGGAGCCACCTCTTCCACGATGCGCTCATAGTCGGGGAACTGCTGGATGATGGATATACACGAGGAGGCGGCTTTCTGCTCGCAGTAGGCGTGGTCGGTCAGTATCTCCTCCATGCTCTTCTCCGCCAGGTTCACCCAGCGGGGGTCTGTAGGCAACTTTAATCCTAACATTTCGCAACTTTACCGCAAATTTACGCATGGCTCAAAAGATCCTGGTCATCCGTTTCAGCTCCATTGGCGATATTGTGCTCACCACACCCGTGGTGCGGTGCCTGAAACAGCAATTGCCGGGATGTGTGGTGCACTACGCCACCAAAAAACAATTTGGCAGCCTGCTGGCGGCAAACCCCTACATCGATCAACTGCACCTGTTCGAAGAGAAAAAGCTGCCTGCCCTCATCGAAGCGCTCGACAAAGAGAAATTCGACCTCATCATTGACCTGCATAACAACCTGCGTTCCTGGTTGATCCGATCGAACCTGGGTATTGAATACCGGGCGTTCAATAAACTGAATATCCGTAAATGGCTGCGCGTGCGCTGGAAGATCGACCGACTCCCGCCCGTGCATATCGTTGACCGCTATTTAGATACCGTGCGGCACCTCGGCGTCAAGAATGACGGACGGGGGCTGGACCACTTCATCCCGACGGATCAGCAGGTGGCCCCGGAACAACTTCCTGAGGCCTTTCGCAGCGGTTACATCGCCTTTGTGATCGGTGCCATGCACAATACCAAAAAAATGCCCGTTGAGCGGGCTGTGGAATTGTGCGACCGACTGCAAGCTCCTGTGATCCTGATCGGCGGACCGGATGATGCCGTTGCAGGTGATGCCATCACTGCAGGATCAAAACAGCAGGTGTTCAATGCCTGCGGAAAATTCTCCATCCATCAGAGCGCCTCACTGCTCGCCGGAGCAATGCGCGTGTATGCGCATGATACCGGCATGATGCATATCGCCGCAGCCCTGAAAAAAGAAGTCTACAGCATCTGGGGCAGCACTATTCCCGAGTTTGGCATGTACCCCTACTTCGGCACCGCTGACCTGCAGCAACAGCGAAACGATGGTCGGATACTGGAAGTGTCCGGACTCCCCTGCCGCCCCTGCTCCAAGATCGGGTTTACCGAATGCCCAAAGGGCCATTTCCGGTGCATGCACGACCTTGACCTGAGCGGGGTGCGATAAGCCCAAATGCAACCTCTGCGTGCATTTAACCTTCAATTAACGTGATTGGGTTAACTTTGTACCATAATTGAGCAGGCATGGATGAGCGCGCTTTGTTGAATATTTCCCCCATCGACGGCCGTTATCACGATAAGGTGAGCGAGTTGTCGAATTATTTCTCCGAATATGCCCTGATGAAATTCAGGATATATGTGGAGATAGAATACTTTTTGGCCCTCACCGAACTGCCGATCGAAAAACTCAAACAGTTCGATCCCGAAAAGCGCTCCACCCTCCGCAAGATCTACAAGAAATTCAATGTGCAGGATTGCCTGGCCATCAAAGCCATTGAGTCGAAGATCAACCACGACGTGAAGGCCGTGGAATATTATATCAAGCAGGAGTTCGACGCCTTGGGGATGGATGCATATAAAGAATTCATCCACTTCGGACTCACCTCTCAGGATATCAATAACACCGCCATCCCCATCAGCTTCCGCGATGCACTGATCGATGTGTATGCACCGCTGCTGGAGGAACTGATCAATACGCTGAGCGAACTGGCCATCCAATGGACCCGCATTCCCATGCTGGCACGCACCCACGGTCAGCCTGCCTCCCCTACCATGCTGGGTAAGGAGGTGCGCGTGTTCATCGAGCGACTGAGCAAACAGCGCAATGTGTTCAACAGCATCCCCTTCAGCGCTAAATTCGGCGGGGCTACAGGTAACTTCAACGCGCACTTTGTTGCGTATCCGGATATCGACTGGATATTGTTTGCCGATGATTTCGTGTCATCGCGTCTCGGCCTGGAGCGTCAGCGCTACACCACACAGATCGAGCATTACGACAATATGGCTGCCGCCTTCGACGGGCTTAAGCGCATCAACACCATTCTGCTGGACCTGAGCCGGGATATGTGGACGTACATCTCCATGGATTACTTCAAACAGCGTATCAACAAGAATGAGGTAGGTTCCTCAGCGATGCCGCACAAAGTGAATCCCATTGATTTCGAGAATGCCGAAGGCAACCTTGGGATAGCCAACGCGCTGTTCGAACATTTGTCTGCCAAGCTGCCCATCTCCCGTCTGCAAAGAGACCTCACCGACTCCACAGTGCTGCGTAACATCGGTGTGCCGATGGCGCATACACTTATTGCGATGAAATCCGTGCTGAAAGGATTGAAGAAACTGCAGGTGAACGAACAAAAGATCCACGACGACCTGGACCACAACTGGGCAGTCATCGCCGAGGCCATACAAACGATATTGCGCCGCGAAGGATACCCGCAACCTTACGAGGCCTTGAAGGAACTCACGCGTAACGGTCAGGCCATCACCAAAGACTCACTGCACGATTTCATCCGCGGTCTGGAGGTGAGCGATGATGTAAAGGCACAATTGCTGAGCATTACGCCTTTCAACTACACGGGCATTCGATATTTCTGATCCCACATTCTATTTGGCATGCAACAGGGTAAGCTCATAGAGGGGGTGGATTATTATTTCAATAAGGACGGCCTTATGGTCCTCACCGCACAATTTCTGCTCAAGCGCGGCTATTGCTGCGGGAACGGGTGCTTGCATTGTCCGTATAAGGATGGGAAGGAGGATACAGCAAACAACCAATCAGCAGAGAAAACAGGCAAATAAGCATATATCTCGCTACGCTTCGTATTCAGCATTCCACATCTGCAAATTATAATACTGTATTTGCGCGGGTGCTATGACACTAATCCTTCGCATACCGAATATCATGCAGCCGCATGACTTCCATCGCAATTGTCTGCACTACATCCTGCAACCCATAATCGATCTCATCATTGGTAAATCGCAAGCAAGTATATCCTTTACCCTCCAGAATCGCTTGCCGTGTCTTATCATACTCAGGGTCATTTTCATGAACAACACCATCCAGCTCTATGATCAATTTCAATTTGATACAGCAAAAGTCAGCCACAAAATAGCTGGTGCCTAATGGTGTAATCACCATATGCACTCGATGTTGCCTTCGGAATGTATATCCATTCACTTGATGATCACGCAATAAAGCCCAAAGCCTTTTCTCTTGTCTGGTAGACTTTTTGCGCATTGATCGAATATGGTTCACAATTCGGCCCATGCGGTAAAAATCATTTCTAAATCTATAAAGCAGTGTGTTGACAATGATCGCTAAGCGCTTAGTGATTTAATTGGATGATGGTTTAGTTGAAAAATCATGTTTAAATCTTTTTGAGATGGTCGTATCAAATGGGAAACTTGCCCCCTCCCGGCCTCCCCCATTTGTTCCTGCGTCACAAATGGAGGAGGAGATAGTGCGATTCTTAAACAACATTATTCTTACAAAGCACAATGCTCCGCTCTTCATCCCGAGTACTCGGGATGGGGAGGGGCCGGGTCCAACGGACTCCTTCGGAGGGTGGGGAAAAAGTAGAATTCTGTTACAATGCGAGTTCGCCCCCTCCCGGCCTCCCCCATTTGCTCCTGCGTCACAAATGGAGGAGGAGATAGTACGATTCTTA
>DAIMYJ010000056.1:15902-19940 GCA_036734545.1 Chitinophagales bacterium | reverse complement strand
CAATACAGGAATGCTTAAAACCGAAAACAGATCAAAGCTCCGCCAGTTGCGATCATAAGGTGGAAAGTAATATTCGAGCGAAAACAAAGTGCAAAAAAAAGCGGCCATCTCACAGAGACGGCCGCTGATATTTTTTTTATCCGTTATCGGATCACTTACACTTGTACTTCAGTTTGGCAGGATCGAATTCGCATCCGCCTTTTTCAACCACTTTCACACCAACGATAAGGTTCTGTGTGCTGTTCAGGTTGATCTTGGTATCTACATTGTTCAGGGTGATATCACCGAGTTGCAATGTCTTGATGGTGAACACATCGCCTTTTACCACAGTGCCGTTACCCAGGTCGGTAGGTTTATCATTCTTGATATCCGACTCGGTGATCGCACCTGCTTCCCACAACTGGATGAAGTAGTCGCGACCAACCATAGCAACGGTGATGGACGGGCTCATGTTCAGGATATACTTGGTTTGACCTTTTCCATTCACAGCGGCATTACCTTCGAACATATTGCCTTTCTTGGTCATAGTCGCATCGAGTGCTGCTGCTGCGGTGGTCGTGGTTGTGGTCGTAGGCTTCTTGGTGCCGGTATTCGGCTTAGGTGCCTCGTTGCCGGTATCTGCCGGAGTATCGGACTCATCCACCTGCTGCAGGTCCTGCAGACGCTTGTTGCGCTTCTCCTCTTCTTCACGGAGACGGGCTTCGTTGGCTTCGATGGTGGCTTCATCATATTGGATGATCGCGTTCGGGATCACGCCGATGATGGTGAATTCCGTACGACGGTTCAACTGGTGCAGCGTTTCATAATCATCGCCCTTGAACTTATTGATGAAGGCTTCAGTAAGCACTGTTCCAGACGGCACAACAGTTCCATTCTTCATGGTAATATCTGAAGATGTGGTCTTAGGTGTGGTCTCACCGTATCCTTTTGCCACCAGACGCTCAGGATTGATACCTCTTGAAATGAGGTAGCTCATTACGGTATCGGCACGATTTTCTGACAGCACGCGGTTGCGCTCCTCAGTGTCGCGACTATCGGTATGTGAACCGATCTCCACTTTCAGCTGCGGGCTCAGGGCCAGGATGTTATACAGAGAGTCAAGCGCTTTGAATGATTCCGGACGAAGATCCCAGGTACCCAGGGTATAGTAAATGTTCTTCACCTCGATAGGCTTCATTTCGATGATGGGTTCCATCAACACATCTACATACAGGGTATCATTCTCCTTCAGGCCAACGGTTGAAGTGGTGGCAATACCATTCTTATACTTGTCCTTGTAGGCAATGATCTCGAATTTATCCTGAGCGGTGCCTACAAAGAAATCTTCGTAGGTATTGGATGACTTGGTTACGGAAGAGTCGCGCTTCACGCCGGACTGATTCAGGTCTACAGCCGCACCGAAGATCGGCTCTTTGGTATTCATATCGATGGCACGGGCCATGATCACGAATTCCGGCGGATACTTGTAGGCATAAATATCGTCGCAGCAGGTTTCACTTTTCACGGAGAAACCACCTTTGCGGTTAGAAACAAAGAATCCTTTCTTGCCGGTCTTATCGGTAGAGAAATAGAAATCATCTACAGAACTGTTAAAAGGCAAGCCCAAGTTTTGAGCTGCTTCAAAGGTTTTGGCGCCACCTTTAGTTTTATAAATATCGAAACCACCGATGTTGATCTGACCGTTAGAACTGAAATAGAACTGATCCTGTGTTTCATTATAGAACGGTGTGATCTCGTCGCCGGCGGTGTTCACTTTGGTACCACAGTTCATCGGGTTGGAATAGTCTTTTCCTTTATTCTTGATCTCAGAGTACCAGATATCCATACCTCCGCGACCACCTGTACGGTTGGAAGAGAAGTAGAGATATTCTTTGCCTTTGAATACACCAACGGCGGGGTGGGTGGAGGTAAAGCCGGCCTCATTTACGTTGGACACTTCCTTACCATTGGACCATTCACCGGCTTCCCATTCGCTCACAAAGATCTTACACACCATAACGAGTGAATCGTTGGGTGCACACTCTGTGTAATAGAAGTGCTTGCCGTCGAGTGAATAAGAACCGTTACCGGTATGTGCATCCCCTTTGTTGAAGGATGCCTTCATTTCCTTTGCCTTGCCCCAGGTATCTCCTTCAGCAGTGGATTCGAAGATACGGGCGCGCAGCTCGGTCTTCTTTTGAGAACCCATGTCGATCACATCCTCAGACACCAATGAGGCATACGTGAGGTTGTTGTCGGGATTATATCGGGGAGAGAAGTCGGTATAGTTGTTATTGACATTGGAACCGAGGTGTTCCACATTCACATCGGCCGGCTTCTTGCCCAATTCCAGAGCCAGGTCGCAGCCTTTGTCTTCATTCTTGGCACTGCGCTTCAACGCTGTACCTACAGTGCCTTTCAGCGCACTGTTCTTGGTTACGGCCTTGAACGCTTCTTTCGCTTCCGTGTATTTGGCGTTGTACTTCAAACTCATGGCATAATAATAGCCGGCATCCGGATATACGGATTTTGAGCCTTTGCCATTATCAAGCGCGGTCTTATACCACTTCTCTGAATCCTTGTAATTGCGGGCCAGGTAATAGGCGCGCGCCAATTTATAGGCGGCTTCTTCCGTGGCATCCTCATCATAGGCCATCTTATATACATCCTGCGCATTGTAATAGCTGCCGGCTGACATCAGCGCGTCGCCATACATGATCTTGCGGGTGTAATTCATTTTCTCTAATTCCGGATCGGTTGCTTGCGCGAACACATTAGCCGCGAACAAGGTGATCGTAAGAATTGCGAATATTTTTTTCATAGATCGGATCTCTTTAACTGTGATTGCTTTTATTCAACTTGCGGATCAATAACGTGGACAAGGCATAACGTAAGACTTCGGGATCACCGGCAGGATACATCCTGTGTATACCAGTGATATCTCCAGACCACCCTTGCCACCGCTGGCATCCTGCAGAGAGGAGGTGTTGATGTCGTAGCTGATACCGGCGCGGAAATTCTTGTAATCCATACCTACAGCTGCGATCACCGCATCATCCAAACGATAGTGTCCACCGAGGAAGAACGTTGCAGGGAAGTTCGCGTTGTTCAGGAAATACCCGAAATCGCTACCCACAATGATCTCGGTAGCACCGGACTGGGACTGATACAATACTGAAGGGATGATACCAAATTTACCGCCGAGTGTGATGCCTGCCTTCAGGTGACCGGCAATACGCATTCCGAGCGCGTTCTCTGCATCACCCAGGAAGCTCTCTTTGGGAGCGATCAGGTTGAAGGCAGCGAAACCGCCGGTGATATTGAATGACTCAGATACTTTATTGTGATAAGCGATACCGGTAGCCATGTTGAATTTGGAGATGTTATCTCCGATAGATTCCAGCGGATCGATGGTCTGATCGAACTCATCACCATCCCACTGGTTACCCCAGGTAAGCGCTGCAAAATCCAATGACTTATGCATCAGACCGCCCTGCACACCGATGGAAAGGTTGTGGTCCTCGCGACCGCCCAATCCCAGCACCAGGGATACGTTACCCATGGCAGAGAGGTTGGTGAGTTTACCGTCACCTGAAACGTCGTTATACAACAGGACGCCACCGGCCAGTTTGTTGGAACCGAATTTCTTGATCGGCAGGTCTCCGAATACCTCATAGGTCACATAGGGCGTAGTTACGCTGTTCCACTGATTGCGGTAGGTACCACCTACACGCCAGTCACAGGCTCCTACACCGGTGAGGCCCGGATTCAATGCCAGAGGAGCGGCATTGTACTGCGAGAAGTGTATATCCTGCGCCTGCAGCACTCCCACAGCCATAAAAACTGCCAAACTTGCGATTTTGTAGAGCTTAGTCATTGGTTAATGTTTGTTTTTTTCAGAGTAATGATATGATGATCATCCGTTGTCTCGTACCGGTCAAACGCTTGCGCATAGTACCCCCAACGGGTTAAAAATACTAAATCCTGTATAAACTACAACCTGAGGCATTTCTTTCAACATATGCTCCACAGGCTTATCTTACCAGAACGATATTGCCC
>DAIMYJ010000056.1:7279-15802 GCA_036734545.1 Chitinophagales bacterium | reverse complement strand
ACCTGATCGGTGAAAACACAGCCGATCTCAGTCGTTACCGTTACCGTATAGGTGGTCGTTTGCTCAGGTGTACAAATAGGATTCTCGCTGTCGGGGTCGTCCAGATAGGTAGACGGCGACCAGCTGTATTCCACACCGCCGTCGGCATCCAGGAAAGCTTCCTCTCCATAGAGCACGGTGGTATCATTGCCGGCATCGGCGGTGGGTTCCTGGATATCCACGAACACCTCTTCCGTATTCACGCAGGAGGCTAAGGTCCCTTCCACCGTATACACGGTAGGCTCGTCAGGGAAGGCGTCTGTGGTGGCAGAGGTTGGGTCACTGAGCGTGGCTGCGGGCGACCAGCTGTAGCTGTCGGCACCGGATGCTGTCAGTGTGGCTTCATCGCCGGGGCAGATGATAGTATCGGCACTGACCGTCAGCGGGAGTGCGTCATACACATATACCACCAGGCTGTCGCCTACACCGGCCACACAGCCCAGGTCGAGGGTGATCACGATGGTTTCCATGCCTTCATCAATGCCGTCTTCTATAGCAACGATGGGGATCTCCACGATAGTGTCGCCCGGAAGGAACTCCAGAACAACATCAAAAGTATTGAAGTCAATGCCCATACCGGCCGTTCCGGTAACATTCAGGTTCACCTCGAATGTATCTACAGGCGGGAAGGATAATGTCATGGTGATGGAACCTTCGTTACATCCTTCGATGATATAAGGATACCCTTCGATCTCGGTATCGTATTCCACGGTAACACCCGGACTGGTAAGTGATCCGGCCTCAATGAACACGCCGGAATCCAGGGCTTCATCGAGGTCGTCGGCGATCGCCATCTTCAGGTGGTAGGTCTCGCAGGGGATCACGTTGCGCTTGGCCTCGAGAACGACTGTGAAACCATCATACTGAATGTAAAAATCGTCAGTGTTGTAAGGTGCGTCAAAGCCGGTACCATTCACCACATAGTATTCGCTATTGGTAACGTTGTTCACGTTATTGATACTTACGGTGGTGGCAGTTCCCGGGATCACAGCCATATTTTCGATGCCCACGATACCGGGGCCACTAATGTAAAAGGCGAATACATCGTTGAAGGAACCTACATATTCCAGATATTCCTCACTGCCGAATACATAGTTAAAGCGAATGGTATCTGAGGTGGCCGTAAAGTCGAATTCCAGTACGCAGGCGTCGTTAGTACCCAGAACGCCGGGGATCTCGTCCAGATCAGGGTCGCCGGGAGCACCGAGGCCGGTGGAGGCCCCTGATGTGTTGTTGGGACCTACAGCGTTATCCACGCTGCCGCTGGTGAGCAGGATCCCGCTGGGAATGCCCACATTGCAGTCCACACATTCAAATTTACCATAGGCCCCGTCAGGACAGTCCATGGTCACATCCGATACGGTAACACCTTCACCGATCAGCGCTGTCACCAGTTCCTCCGCAGAGAAGGAATCATCAACTTCAAGTTGGGCCTGAACAGAAAGCGGTATCGCAGAAATGCAAAACACGATCGCCGCATAGAGGAGTTTGCGTAGCATTGTTTTCATTAAAAACAATTTAATTGAGCACTAAAATACACCTAAACTTACAAAGAATTGCGGAATTCCGGCCGGTTAAGGGAGAACGGAGGCTTTCCGGGCAAATTTTACCGCATTGTGACGGCATTGCGAAGCCGGTGTGAGCGTTAGGGTCGGGTCAGGCAGCCCTTTTGTGCATGCGACGCAGGACGTAGGCCATTCCCAGCCCGAAAATTACAAATATTACGGATATAAAGGTAGCCTGAGTGGCCTGGATACCCATGAACTCAAGCGGGTTGTTGACCCTGATCTTTTCGATAAAGAACCGCTCAACGCCTACCAGAACGACATAAATGGCCAGCATCATACCCGGAATGGTCACCCTTCTGCGCAGCCACCACAGCAGCCCGAAAATCAGCAGTGACATGATGGTCTCATAGATAGGGGTGGGAAAAACGGCCACCGGCAGCTGCCCGCACCACTCCCCCTGGCAACCCTGAATGTACATGCCCTCGCGATTCACGTTCCGGGCATAGTTCTGTGCAAACCAGCTCCTGGGCAGGAAACCGGGCGCCGGCATAAAAGCATGCGGAACGGCATCCAGCGACCCGAATTCACGCTCATAATATCCTGCCTGCGCCTCCAGCACAGAGAGGTATTCCCCCTCCTTCGCCTCCCGCAGCGACCCGTCGGGATTGGAGATGTAGGCAGAATTGAGTATCCCCCAGTCGCCATCTCCTGACACCTGACAGCCCAAACGGCCGATACCGTAAGCGAGGATGAGCGCGGGAGCAACGGCATCGCCCAGATGCCAAACATTGATCTTCTTGGAACGCGCATACCAGATAATAGCGATGGCACCCAAAATGAGTCCGCCGTAAATGGTGAGTCCGTTAAAGAAATTACCGAACGGATCTGAAAGGAATTCCTTCCAGCCATTGGGCTCTTCGAAATTCGAGAATATTTTGGCGCCGAGTATACCGAACACAGCCGCCAGCATCACAAAATCACCGAGGCGTCCGGATGGATAGATCAATATTGTTTTCTCCTGCGGTTTCGGCAACTGTTCCTTTTTCTTTTCACTGTATTTCAAATATCCGAACAACACCGCACCGATCAATCCGCCTATCGCGTTGCCTTCGCCGCTGAAAATAAATTCCTGCGGATTGGCATTGAAGCCGCTCCAGTCGATGATCATGCCGCCGATCTTGAAGCCGATGAGAAATCCCACCAGGGCATTCCATCCGATCTCTATGGGGGATGCAGGTTTACCTACGATCATAGTTTCTTTGACGGGATGAAAAATGCCGGCCTTTTCTTTCCTCCGCAGTTCAGTATGCAGGATATATGCGGCTCCTAAAAAAGCGAGGCCAACAAAAAAACCAAAACTGAAAATGGGCAACTGCATGTTCGTGCCGAACAGGTCGTTCAGTAATTCAGCGATGGTAGCGTATGATCGAAGTAAGGTCATGAGTAAATTCAATTAATTACATGAAGTGATGCATGCGCAGAGGCATCGGTCAGATCGCCGGCCAACACATGGCCATCGGCATCCAGCGATTCGAGCCGCACATGCGTGATCTCGTTGATGAGCAGTGGGTCATACGGTGTTTTCACACGAATATAATTATCGGTGAAACCCAACATCCATTTTCCATCTGTCTCTTCCTCGAATAACACCGGCCGGTTGGTACCGATATGTTGCGCATAAAAATATCTGCGCTTCTTTTCACTGAGGCTGCGCAGTTGTGTAGTGCGTTCTTCGCGAACAGATACCGGCACTGCGCCTTCCAGCGTGATAGCGTATGTATTCGCACGTTCACTGTAAGTGAATACATGCAGATAACTGATGTCCAGATCGTTCAAAAAATGATACGTGTCCAGAAAATCTTCGTGTGTCTCTCCCGGAAATCCCGTGATCACATCCACACCTATGCAGGCATGCGGCATATAGCTTTTGATGAGTTGTACGCGCTCGGCGTACAATTCGCGCTGATACCGTCGGCGCATGGCACGCAGTATCTTATTGCTGCCGCTTTGCAGCGGGATATGAAAATGCGGAACAAATTTCTGCGACCCCGCCACGAACGCAATGATCTCCGGTGTGAGCAGATTCGGTTCTATGGAGGAGATCCGAAAACGCTGCACCGGTGTTGTATCCAGTGCGCGGATCAGGCTGTAGAAATCCTCATCGGTCCCTGTGCCGTTGCGCAGTCCGAAATCCCCCAGATTCACGCCGGTAAGTACGACTTCCGACACTTCCTGTTCGGCGATGCGGCGGGCGTTGGCCACTGCGCGCTCGATGGTATCGCTGCGGCTGTTGCCTCTGGCCAGCGGAATGGTGCAGAAAGCGCAGGAATAATCACAGCCGTCCTGCACCTTCAGGAAAGTGCGGGTGCGTTCCCCGATGGACCAGGAGGCATGAAAACCCGACACCTCCCCTATTGCCCCTGCCCTCACCACACCGGGTGCCTTGGGGTTGGCCCCTAACTCTACGATATGCTCCGCCAGTCGGAATTTTTCAGCAGCGCCCAGCACCAGGTCTACCCCGGGTATTTCGGCGATCTCTGCCGGCTTCAGCTGGGCATAACAACCCACCACTACCACCCGCGCTGCCGGAGCGGTGCGCAACGCCTGCTTCACCACCTTGCGGCACTTTTTATCGGCATGGTCGGTCACCGAGCAGGTGTTGATCACATACACATCGGCAGGTTCGTGGAATCCCCTGATCGCATAGCCGGCATCCTGCATCATCCGCCCGAGGGTGGAGGATTCAGAATAGTTGAGCTTGCAGCCCAGTGTATAAAATGCTACTGATGGCATATTGCAGGGGTGCAAAGGTACTCAAAATAGGGTTTGGAGGTCGCCACACCGCGATCCGGAAAGGGCAATTTATGTAACTTGGCCACCGCTATGATCGCTCTGTTCCAGCAACACCAATTCGACCTGAGCAAGCCTTTGGACATCACCCTGCCCCTGCAGGAAGGTCCTCAGGTGAACTGTTATTATGCCCCGCCCTTCCGGACTGAAGCCGTGGAGATGGGCAGCTTCATCGGTGACGTGCGCCGCGGAGGAGCGGTCAATTACAAGAATGTGTTTCTGAATCCGCACGGCAACGGCACCCATACCGAATGCTTTGCCCATATTGCCGATACTGATCATACCGTGGCCAAAGCCCTCGACCGCTTCCACTTTCTGGCTCAGGTCATCAGCGTTTCCCCGCAACCGTCAAACCGCGGCGACCTCGCCATTCCGGCAGACGCGTTCAGCGGATTGGAACCGGGCATCGAGGCGGTGGTGATCAGAACGCTGCCGAATGACACGGAAAAACGCACACGTCAATACAGCAATACCCATCCACCCTACCTGCAACCGGAAGCCGCTGCCCTGTTGCGAGAAAAAGGCGTGCGGCACCTGCTCATCGACCTGCCCTCAATCGACCCCGAGGTAGACGGCGGAGCGCTGGCTGCCCACAGAGCCTTTTGGCAGTATCCGGAAAACCCTATCCACAACGCTACCATCACCGAATTGATCTATGTGCCCGACCACATAGTTGACGGCCTGTATCTGCTGAATCTGCAGGTCGCAGCCTTTGCGATGGATGCGGCTCCTTCGAGGCCTGTGTTATATCCGCAGGTAAGGAATTAATTTGGGGTTGATGTCGAGTTAACCGGCGGCCCCTGCATTTTCGGTATCTTTGACGCCCTTTTATATGCATATGAAGAAACTGGTATACACCCTCCTTCCGCTGCTGTTCATCTGCAGCGCGCTGACTGCACAGATCACTATTGCCGAAGCCCGACTGCTGCCGCTGGGCACATCTGTTACCGTTAAAGGCATTGCCCTGAACGGAGCCGAACTGGGCAGCATCCGCTATATTCAGGATGCGACCGGCGCCATCCCCGTTTACAGCGCCACACTGGTTGCCGGTGTGCAGCGCGGCGATTCGATCATTGCTACCGGACCACTGTATAACTATAACTCACTGTTGGAAATTTCACCCGCCAGCAGCGTGACCATCGTAAATACCGGCAACCCGCTGCCCGCACCGGTGGATGTTACCTCACTCAGCGGATGGGTAGAAAGCTTCGAAGGCAAGCTCGTGCGTATCAATGACGCAACCTTCGTGGATGCAGGAACATTTTCAACGGCCGGCTCCGGCACGAATTACGATGTGACCGATGCGGCCGGAACGGCTGAAGTGCGTGTTGTGACCAGCACCAATATCGATGGCACACCCATCCCTACCGACCCGGTTTCCATCACCGGTATCATGAGTCAGTATGCACCGGGCGGAACCGGCGGCTATCAGCTGCTGCCGCGCGACCTGGCAGATATCTCTACCGGTGGTAATCCGCCGGTGATCTCCTCCGTGCTGACACAAACGGCTATCACCACCACCTCTTTTACGGTGAACTTCACTACGGTGAATCCCGGATCTACCATTATCTATTATGGCACGACCATGGCTTTGGGATCTGCGGCTTCTGATGCGACTCTGGTGACCAGCCATGCGCTCAACCTCACCGGCCTCACCGCAGGTACGATCTATTATGTGCAGGCTGCCAGCGTGAGTGCAACCAACGACACTTCTTTCAGCGCCGTAACGGCGATGGCCACCGCTTCCAATTCATCCGGACAGATCAAGGTATGGTTCAACAATCCGGTTGACAACAGCGTGAGCACCGGTGTGAATGCGGTATATGTGAATAGCACGATGGATGATACGCTCATCTGGTATATGGATCGCGCCCAGTATTCAATGGAGGTGGCGATATATAATATCGATAACGTGAATTACCTCATCAACGCCATCAACGATGCGTATGCCCGCGGCGTGGATGTGCGCGTGATCTGCGATAACGGTGTGGATGACTTCAACTACAACCTTATTAACGTAGGCGTAGGCAAAAAGAAAAAATCCCCGCCTGACGGCTCCACCAATGCAGAAGGTGCGATGTATGGCATCATGCACGATAAATTTATCGTGATCGACGCTATCTCCACTGATCCGGATGACGCCTGGGTGATCACCGGCTCCATGAACTTTACCGACGAGCAGGTGAAGCTCGACAAACAAAATGTGGTGGCCATTCAGGACATGAGTCTGGCACGCGCTTACCGACTGGAATTTGACGAGATGTTCTCCGGCAAGTTCGGACCCGACAAGACAAACAACACACCACATGAATTCGTGATCGGCGGCAAGCGTGTGGAACTGCACTTTTCACCGAGCGATGAGGTAGAGACCCGCATGCTCGAGCGCATCGGCACGGCCGATCATGACCTGCATTTTGCGGTATTTTCGTTTACGCGTTTCGGCATCAGCTATGAGATAGAAGATGCCGTTACCGAGCGCGGTGTTTTTGCATCCGGCATGTATGACCAAACCAACGCCGATGACTCCACGGCTGTAAACATCCTGGAAGATGCGCTGGGCGATCGTTTCTTTGAATACAGCGGCAGCAATTTACTGCATCACAAATACCTGATCATAGACCCGAACTGTCCTCAGTCAGACCCCATGGTATGGACCGGCTCTCACAACTGGAGCACCAGCGCTAACAGCCGCAACGACGAAAACACCATTGTTATCCACGACAGCACCACGGCCAATATTTTTTATCAGGAATATATGCAGCGCTACAAAGAGATCGGTGGCGATGAGTTTGTGGAGGAGCGGTGTGAGTTTGTGGGTGTGGAGATGAGCGAAAACGTAAATAACTTTCTGATATACCCGAATCCGGCCTCTGACGTTGTAACCTTCGACATTAATGACCCATCAGAAGGTTCACTGTATATCATTGATCACACCGGGCATATGATCTTCCAACGCCAACTCAACGGATCAGATATTACCACCATATCTACAGCAACTATCCCTTCAGGGGTATATATCGTGATATGGCAAAGTGCCAATCAGCGTTCAACAGCAAAACTGAGCATCCTGAGATAAAAAGGCCAATTTCTAAAATATTTCTTATCACCAGCCTGCAATCTGCCCATTAATGGAACGCAAGAAGCTCATTTTACCTTTTTTCAAGGCACTGTTCACAAAACCCTCAGTGGTTCTAAAGGCGCTTTACCATGGAATGGTAAAATATGACAGAAGAAATTTCGTGGTCAGTAGATTCGGGCTCAATAATGGATTACAAGAGATCGACCTCCTGGATATCTTCCCGAATTTCAACGAAACCATCGACCCGTTCTCTCATCTGTACGGCACTTCTTTGCCAATAGACCTCGCCATACTGAAACAACTGGCTAAACGGTTTGAGCATTGCGACTATATGGAGATCGGGTCATGGCGGGGTGAAAGCCTGGCCAACCTTTCACCTGTATGTAACCGTTGCGTTTCCATTAGCCTTTCAGACGACGAGATGCGGGCATTTGGGTTGAGCGAAGAAGTTATCAGGATGCAAAGATTCTATTCCCGAAACCTATCTAATGTTGAGCATCTTACCGGCGACTCCACTAAATTCGATTTCAGCACTATTGGTAATTTCGACCTCATTTTTGTGGATGGTGACCACAGATATGAAGCCGTAAAAAGCGACACGGAAAACGCATTTAAACTTCTCAAAAACGAACGCTCTATTATTGTTTGGCATGACTATACCGAACAATATGAACACATCAACTGGGAAGTTCTGGCAGGCATTATGGCGGGCAGCCCAAAGGAAAAGCACAAACATATTTACCACATCAGCAATTCACTTTGTGCCATTTATTTCCCGTTTGAGATCCCATCCCACGAGCAGACCTATCCCGCCTATCCAGACAAAGCATTCACCATCCACATTCAAGGGAAAAAGCTGTGATCATTTTTTACAAGTGGCCACAATCTGGCGCACCAGCTCAACCAGAGCCAATCGGGTGGAAATAGGAAAGTGTGTCACTATCTGTTCTCTTGCATTAGCCGCAGCCGTTGGTCTGTCAACCGCCAATGCTTCGTCAACCAACTGACGCAATTGATCCGTATCCTTGGATTGCAGCACAAAACCGG
>DAIMYJ010000056.1:0-7179 GCA_036734545.1 Chitinophagales bacterium | reverse complement strand
TCGTCAACCAACTGACGCAATTGATCCGTATCCTTGGATTGCAGCACAAAACCGGCTTTCCCGACGATACCCGGCAATGCAGCTACAGATGAAACAATGGGTATACAACCGCACAGCATAGCCTCACAAGGTGCGCTTGGGAAACCTTCCATGATAGATAGCTGAAGATAATACTCATGACTCGCGTAGATCTCCCTTAATGATTCATAGGGCACGAAAGGTATCAGTTGCACGTTATCCGGGACAATTTCCGGATATCGCATCGAGTCAGAATGCCCAACGATCGTAAAAGTGCAATCAGGATATGCTCTAGCCAAAAAGAATATAAGATCGATACCCTTTCGATAATAATTGGCAGCATTCATTTGCCCAACCGTCAGAAATGAGTTCCTCTTCTTCTGCCCGGCGTAATAAAATCTATCCTTATCGTACCCAATAGGAATAATGGTATATGGGACATCTACCGGATCACAAAAGCTTTTATAACCTTGCGCCTTATTCACCACATCCATATATGTATAAGCCACCTCGACTAAACTTGCATCTACCGGCGCCAGGTGAGAGGCATGTCGGATAGAGAATTTTGTAGCTGCCCCCAAAAAACGTTTTCGATAGTTCCCATATCCGATCTCCGGAAATGAAGAACAGTCAGTACCGCCCAGAATGATCAGATGCGGACGGCGAAATAGTTTTGAAAAAATACCGGGGAGCACTGTTGAATAACCGGCAAAGAAAGAGACATACACATCCGTTGAAAGCAAATGCCACAGCAGAACACAAAACTGACGCAAAAAACTGAATGGGAGCAGATGCGGCACTTGCTTAAAATGGTGAGACCGAACATCAAAGTGCTGCTTAAGCAATGCCTCGTCATTACGCACGAACGACATCGCTACCGGATACGTATATAGTATTCTCAATCTCTTAGGCTGAGGCATAACCGCACAAAGTTACATATTAGCACGTTCTGTGTAAATTTGTGGCATGGTAGTAGGCAGTGGGCTTCTGGCAACAACATTTTCACATTATTCCACAAACAACAATGTGATCATATTCGCCTCCGGCGTTTCGAACTCTACCACCAAGGACCCCATTGCATTCAAACGAGAACTGGATCTGCTTGACCACTATCTGGATGCCGATAAAACGTTCATATATTTCAGCACGATCAGTATCCACGACCCTGACCTGTCTGAGACCCCCTATATTCAGCACAAACTACACATAGAACACCTGATAGCTGAACGATGCTCGTCCTATATCATATTCAGGCTGCCCATACTGCTTGGCCGATCGAGCAATCCGCATACGCTGTGCAATTTCATCCACAATCAAATCATCAACCAAAAGACGATCACGGTTTATAAAAAAGCGTGCAGATATATTATCGACGTAGACGACCTAAAGACACTCCTGTCTGCAATGATAGACTCCGGCAAATACACCAACTCGACCATTGACATTAACTACAATAACGCGATCTCAATACCTGAGCTCATTCACATTTATGAGCAAACATTAGGCATTAAAGCAACGACACAGGAGATAGAAAAAGGTGGCTGTTACACAACGGCCAACGCCCCATTTCTAAACTACCTGGAACAAAACGGGATTACTATCCCTTCAGATTATCTGGCACAAAGAATATGTAAATACTACCCATCAGGGCAACTTGACCATTAGCCTGCCGGTATAGTCAATCCTGGATAGTAAAGGTTTGATCCCCTGTTCTGCAAAATAAGTATCAACAGCCAACCGGGCTCCCTGCCAATGCCCGTAGTCATCAATGATGAGTACGCCCTTCGGCACTAGCAAGGGGAACAAGTGCACCAATTCATGGTAAGTTGATGAATACCAGTCTGTATCCAAACGTAAGATCGATATCTTATGAGGCAATATTCCGGGTATGGTATCTTCTACTTTCCCTTTAATAAAATGCGTTTTATCCATAGGATACCCGGTAGAGCTAAAATTATGCTGCACCTCCTCAAGCGTGGAATAACAAAACACTTTTTGATCCTTAGAAACATCCTCCCATGATTCAACCATCTTTTCGCCCCTCACGCTAATATCATGCTCATCCGGATCAGACATGCCTTCAAACGTATCATATAAATAAAATGATCTGGATGTATCTCCCTCCGACTTGAACCCGGATGCTGCCAGCATACTACTCCCACCTTTCCAAACCCCACACTCAACAAAATCGCCCTCAACATTATTATGATGCACATACAAAACAGCCTGGTAGAGTGCATACATACGCTCCATAGAAGTCATCGTATAACCTTCTACTGATCTATGCAATTGCATGAATCTGTCATCTGACTGCATATCAGATTCAGAAAGGCCATCTTTCTTCTGCAATCGATAGCCCAGCTTATCAAATAATTGAACGATCGCGCGCTTTACCATATGGCTCAAAGGTAGTGCAAACCCGTTACTCTTTGATGACGCGGGCGACCCTGATACGGCCTTTGTCAACCTGCACGAACAGATAATGGCCTGACGCCAGTTCCTGCATTTGGATCTCCAAGGTCTCAGAATCAGCAAGGAAGGTATTTACGAGCCGGCCGCTGCTATTCAGCAAATAGAGCGGCAAGGCAGGCTGCAAACCACCGATCAAAACTACGTTATAGGTTGGATTAGGATAGGCGTATAATTCAGCCGCATCGCCAGTTTCGACCAAATTTGAAAGACCAGAACCTTCAGTTCTGTTTTCAGCAAATATTGTAAATATGAACTCACCTCTGCCATACACATACTTCTTGAACAGGTGATTAGTAAAAATGTGTAATCCGGCTGGCATGTGAAGCCAGGGTGTGATCGCATTATCTTCTCGCCTGTATAACTGCGCATCAACCTCATTGGCCGGCGCGGCTACACCATTATCAAACGCATAGGCATATTTTAATGCATACCGCACTTCGCCTGCAGCCTCTGCAGCGAAAACACCAAAGTAGAAATTCGGCACATCACCTAATCCTTCGTTCAAATAAGGCACCGTGTCAATTCTATAAACATGAATGCCATAAGGGTCATTATTGATCTTATACAACCTGAACACATCACTCAGCGGCGATTCCATCATGAGAGAAACACCGGTATAATCCGCCATATACGTGTATACCGAAGTATCTCCTATAGGCGCACCTGAAGTTACTTTCTCCACTGAGCCTACCAGCTCACCATCAGCTCCGGTTGGACTAAAGTCCAGTACAACTGCCCCTGCATAATCTTCATCAAATCGCCAGTTTCCGATCAATCCGGATTCGGTTCCATTCAGCTTCTGACACATCCGGGAACGGATCTCATCTTCCGACCTTTCGATATCCCAAAGCCTGACCTCATCTAATACACCCTCAAAATTCACTTCCGTAGTTGGTGTGACCTGCGCGCCAATATAGGCAGGGTAACTTGTATGAAGAATCGAATAATTCGTGGCTGCGCCATCGGTCTCATCAGCCGGCTGCAGTACGCCATTAAAATAAAATGACATGTCGGTCACTGAGGTTGCCACCACGGCAATATGGGTCCATTCGTTCAATGGGACAGATGTTGAGGTCACCATACCTCTGCGATCCGTATAACCGGCGCCCGATCCGTCGCCAATTTCGAAAATCAGATTTCCGGACACATTAAATCGAAACCAAAATCCATAATAATGACCGCCTGCGCCAACATTATCAGAAGCAAGGACCGGGGAAAAGAACGGACTCCATTCTAACGGCAATACCCAAGCCTCTATGGTCAGCGGAAAGTTCAATTCATTGAACACATCACCTAATTCCAGACGGCTTCCTGCTGTCCCGGAGATCGACGCGGCAATCCCTGACCCGACCGTATTTGACTGGCCATGCAAAGCTTGTGTCAAACCTAACAGAACAACAAAAACTCCGGTCATTAATGCATTCCTCATAGAAGATCATTTAACGATCAACTGTTCACATACAGTCTGTCCATTGCAATGAAGTACAATAGTGTAAACGCCGGCCGGCCAATACCCAGTGTGTATCAATGCAAATCCATCAAACGCTTTGTGATCTGCCATGCGTTTGCCGGTAACATCAAAGACTTCCAGCAGCGCAATATTATCCACACCTGAGACACTAATTTGCACCTCATTATCCGCTGGGTTAGGGAAAACAGTAACTTTCATTGACTCGAAAACTTGTTGAAGGCCAACTGTAGTAGGTACAAGGCAAATAGTATCCGGTACAAGAGTCAATACCGAAACGGAAGCGGCAATATCTTCAAAAACCAGCCCGCCGGAGACTTCATCAGACAAGAAGGGAGACTCATAAGCATCAATATAGTCTGTAACAGTTATCTCTTCCGCAGCTTCGCAATCACCCAATAGCCCACTGCTGATCTCCACCGTGGCAAAAACGCCTTGCTGTGGTGACTCATCCAGATTCACGCCCACCTGAAAAGCTCTTTGACTGATTATTGCCAGCGATGACGAATTGTGTATCCCATAAGCGCCCGGCGTTTTAGCGAATGGATAACTGTTTATCCAGTTAATATCCAAATCAAATGTAGCCAGGGCCAAAAAAACTTCACTCCACACACCATCATAAAGACTACCATACAACATGAAACCGACAGGTGTTGGCTTTATCGCAGCCAGTATTCCGTCTGTAGAGGTTCCTGTAACATCTAACTTCTTAGCAAAGGCTAAATTACCATTGAGATCTGTTTTAAAAACAAACAGGTTTTTTAATGAGGATGCACCCTCTTCATCACCACACCCTACGATATACAGCGAACCGTCAAAAAGTATCAGATCCTTTGGATAAAACCGCGCATCAACTGCCGTTGGCTCTAAATAATATTTTGACCATAACACCTCACCGGAAACATCTGTCTTTCTCAGAGCCATTCGAAAGGCATCAACACCTCCGAAATTGATCTCATATCTTCCAACGGTATATATATACCCGCTATCGCTATCCACCACCAAAGCATCTACATTCTCATTGACGCCTTCATCCAAATTACTAATGACTGTAAGATCCCCGGTGGAACGGCTCACCTGCATCAATAGATGATCAGCACCTGTTCCGGTGCCGATATACTCATCCTCACCACCTACCACGAAATCACCACCAGGCAGAAGCTCCTGCACATCAAAGAACAACACATTCTGTGTTGCCTTTTTGAACCAAATCGCTTCCTTATCAACCGGATCGAACCTTAATACGAACCCATTTCCATCATCATCAATGCCTGTGAAATCAGACCCGCATACCACCAAATTGCCATCAGAATCTTTTATCATGGAATTGATGACACCGTGTACCAAGTCAGCATTTACACTATGAAGCCAAATTTGTGTGCCATTCTGATCAACCTCTCCTACGAGTAAATCCGCCCCGATCGTTCCGGCAATATATAGATTACTTAAATAAGTGTCATCAACCGGAATGACGGCCTGCAAAACAACATCCTGCCCAGCGTTATCAGAATAATTAATCAGTAATTGAGCCTGCAATACGGAACACACCTGCAAAATCGCAGCAAAAAAGAGCAACTTTTTCATGATAATGATGATAGAGAATAAATATCTTGGATCAACCTAAGGCTTTAACACACTTACCAGCCAGATCATACCAATTTGACAGGGCATTAATGCTGCACGAAGATCTTCTCCGATGCTACATGCCCGTTCAGATCCACCACATTAACCACATACATGCCATTAGCCCAATCAGCGATATCCACCATACAGGAGTTTATGGAATTGTTCAACGCATTATCTTGTTCATAGACAACCCTGCCATTCATATCACATATTGAAATGTGTGACAATTCATCTACGGTAGAAATATAGATATAGGATGAACCGGGATTCGGATAAACACTAACAACCGCCTTGCTTAAAGCCAGCCTGTGATCCGCATATCCACCTGTTAACCCGGGACCGTCTATATTGAATATCAACTCAAACCGATCACTCCTGTTCGTTCTACGAATGAAGTCCTGATGCACGTCAATAGTAGCGTCCAAATTAGACCAGGTGGTAACAGATCCATCTTCTTTTACATAGAGTGTTGACTGGGGGCGCTCAGGCACTGTATAAACGCCATTGGATTCGGTAAACTTATAGGAGACCCCATAAATAGCCGAATCTGTATTATGCACCGGAAACACGCCATAATAAAAGCCACATGCATCAGTAAGCCCTTCTGTTGAATAGGGCACGGCATCCACCCGATACACGTGCATGCCCAGAGGTGCATTTTGAATTTTTTTCACACGCAAATAATCGTCAGAGTCGTCATCCAACTTCATTTTTATGCCTGTCCAGTCTGCTGTATATTCATATATACTCTCATCGCCAATCGCTGCTCCGGAAGTCACTTTTTCGACCACACCGACAATTTCACCTGATTCTGCCGGCGAGGTAAGGTCCAATACCGTTGAAGAAGCATAGGACTCATCAAAATTCCAGTAACCGATAAGTGAAACCGGATAAGAGGACAGTTTGGCACACATATGCGCCCGCAACTCATCCTCCGTGCGAACTACATTCCACAAGCGCACTTCATCGATCTGGCCGGTAAAATTATGCTGAGCTGCCGGGGTTATTTGAGCACCGATATAGGCCGGATACGTAGTATGTAGAATGGAGGTATTGATTGCCCCGCCATCCGTATTAACAGAGGGCTGAAGCACCCCATTAAAATAAAACTTGATATCTGTAACACTGGACGCCACAACAGCCACATGAGACCATGTATTCAGATCTACGGATGTAGTAGTACGCTTGCCCCTGCGATCAGAGCCGCCGGCACCGGATCCATCGCCGATCTCAAAGATCAGCTGCCCTGTTGAATTAAATCTAAACCAAAAACCATAATAACTTCCCCCCAAACCTACATTATCCAACGCGATTATTGGGGAATATCCGGAGGGTGTCCAACCAGTAGGCTTTACCCAGGCCTCTGCGGAAACAGGAAAGTTCAGGGTATTAAAAACATCCCCCAGATCCACCCGATTACCCGTAAGTCCGGAATATTCAGATGAGATACCTGCGCCGATGTAATTTGATTGTGCCTGACCAAATTGAAAACAGGCAAGCGCTGCCAGACAGATGATGAGCTGTTTAATTTTCATGAGAATAGTGTTATTTGTTGACCTAATAATTCAATTTACAAATAGCTCTAGCGACTGAAT
>DAIMYJ010000055.1:18123-20293 GCA_036734545.1 Chitinophagales bacterium | reverse complement strand
ATTTCAATGAGCCCCTGGAGAAACTGAAGCCCGAGGTGGCTACCCTGTTTGAAAAGGAACACACGGAAGACCATCGATTGGGCAACGCGCTCTCCGACATCATCAGCCAATGGCGTTCAGCGGCCGACGATCAGGCGCGCGCGGCTGCCGGAGAGGCTTTGTTCTTTGCATTCAACGAGTACCTCGCGTTCAACATTTACCACATGAACAAGGAGGAAACGCTCCTGAATGAAACGATATGGTCGGTATACACCGATGAGCAGATCATCGGCATTGAACAGCAGATCGTTCAAAGTGTGCCGCCGGAAAAAATGGGTGAATATGCCAAATGGATATTCCGCGGAAACAACAATGCGGATATCGCACACTGGATCTCCGGTCTCAAAATGGGCGCACCCGCAGAGGTGTTCGGCTGGATACAGGGGCTTGCGCAATCGGAATTAAGCCACGACCGGTATAAGGCAGTAATGGCTATAGTTCACTAATGTTTAGGTCTGCTTTCTGTGAAATATTATTCCTGAGATCAAGAGAATTTCCGAAAAACAAAACCGCCAATGTCGATATGACACTGGCGGTTTTGCTTGAAAGTCTTATCACATCTGTACAATATCCCCTCTCGTCGTTTCCAGCAATTCAACCAGATCATTGATGAGCTCGGCGTCAGTTACGCCGTTCTGTGAGAGGCCGATGGCGATGTCGGCGATGAACTGGTCGAAATCGGCGTCGCCGGCTTTCATCGACATGCGGTCGTTCACGTCGGGGTTGTGTGCGTCCACCATGCTGAGGCCGCCGTATTGATAATCGGGATTGGTGGCGCCGGTGGCGGTGCAGAGGAAGTCGGTGAAGTTCTTACTCAATATAGTGAGGCCGCTCAGGTCACCGGCACCCACTTCAGCCAGCAGGGCACCGAAGAATGGCGTCATGGCCGGATCGGCGGCGATCACAAAGATGGAACTGTCAACCACCGAACGCAGCGTAAGGCGACCCTGTTCGATCATGGTGCCGGGGTTGGCGGGATCGTCGACCATCGTCGTTCCGCCCACGCGGCTATAGAGGCTGGTAACGGGCGTAGGTTCGGGTTGATCATCTTCTTTTTGGCAGGCGGTAAAACTTACGGCAGCCGCCGCTACCCAGATAATGGCAAAGTACTTTTTCATAGTCGTATTTTATTTGATCAGAGAAAAATGGAAAACAGATCTTTATAGAGATTCAGCAGCGAGGAAGAATTCTCGGCAAGCACCGGACATCCTGAGGACAGCGTTTGCTGATCAGGAATAAAACGCGATGCCGAATAATTGCCACTCTGCATCACGTGATCGTATACCCGCTGCTGATCCTGCGCGCCGATCGTGTATGCATATACCAGGATGTTATCCCCGGCATTGTAATAAGCTTTTTGCACACCCGGCAGTTGTTGCACGGTGGAGCGCACATGGCTGACCTCCTCGGCATTCAGCGGCGCATGAAAATCAATGCGCGCCAATTGATATTGCGGACCCTGCGGCGCATAAAAATGATCAGTGACCTGATACAGATGGATGCCCAGCGCCAGAAATAGCGCGAGGCCGATACCCAGCCCGATGAGCGACCGGCGCAACCATTTTCGTTTTCGCGTTTGCATGTTGCTGTGTTTGCGGAGATATACGAGGCCGGTGTATGTTTGGATCTTTTGGGCCAATAATTTTTTTTGCACCACATTGCTGCGCGGAATGCAACACGCCGGCCGCTATGCTGCATGGATGCACCGAATTAATTATCTTCGAGTAGCAAACCGGTTATATGTTCCAATCCCCTTTCTCCTTTGAAGGCCGTATCCGCAGAATGGAATATGGTGTGTCCATCCTGGTGTATACCATAGTTGCGATCGTGCTGGGTCTCGCTGCCGTTTCGCTCGAAGAGTCGGTAAGCGGAACGCTGATCAGCTTTTTGTTCTTTTTTGTGAGTGTGGGGATGATCTGGTTCATGCTGGCACAGGGCAGCAAGCGGTGTCATGATATGGGTTACTCCGGTTTTTTTCAGTTGATACCCATGTTTGGTATTCTGATGGTGTTCATGGATGGGCAGCGCGGGCATAACGAGTACGGCCCGAATCCGAAGGGGATAGGGAACGAGACAGGGTTTGGGCAGGACATTCCGGGCAGACCCCTGGATCAGATATAATTGGCGTGTC
>DAIMYJ010000055.1:13447-18023 GCA_036734545.1 Chitinophagales bacterium | reverse complement strand
ACCCACTCACCACTCACCAAATTAGCACATTAGCCCATCAGCACATTACCTTTGTCCCATGTCGCTTACGCATGAGGATGTGCCTATCGACTTTGATCCGCGGTGGATCGAGGTGCTCAGGCAGATGAAGGAACGCTTCGGCAAGAAACCGGAGCTGGAGGCCATCCTGTTCCTGATCGGGATGAATGAGCTGGGGCGCGTGGAGGAGAAGTTCACCAAGGAACAGAAGCAGGACCTGATGCATGTGGCGGTGTGCCGGCTGCTCAGTCAGGACGGCTATTACCGGCTGGCGGGCTGGGACGATGAACAGTGGCCGTTATGGGAAGCGGCACAGGCGCTGCCGCCCTGGAGTGCATCCGAACAGGAAACCGTATTGAAAAAGAATATCATTCGCTATTTCGAAGAAAATCAACTGGTATGAAAAAATGGATACTGATATGCAGCAGTCTGCTTGTATTGGCCGCCTGCAGCGAGAAAAAAGATGATCACGCCGGCCATGACCATGACGCGGCATTCAAAAATGCGGATACCGTGATCTCATCCACCACTCCGGAGCAGATCGCTACGGAAATGAACGCAACAACACAAACTATGGACAATAATAAGATCTACTACGTGAACATCAGCACCCAGTATGGTGACATGACCGTGAAACTCTACAACGAAACACCGTTGCATCGCGACAACTTCCTGAAACTCGCGAAGGAAGGATATTACAACGACCTGTTATTCCACCGTGTCATCAAAGACTTTATGGTTCAGGGCGGCGACCCGAACTCTAAGAACGCTGGACCGAACTTACAATTAGGAGCCGGCGGGCCGAATTACAAGATCCCGGCGGAGATAAAACCGGGCTTGTACCACAAAAAGGGGGCCCTTGCGGCAGCACGTCAGGGCGACCAGGTAAATCCGCAAAAAATGAGCAGCGGCTCGCAATTCTATATTGTGCAGGGAAAGAAATCATCCCCCGCTGAACTGGACCAGATCTCCCGCGCATACGGCACGAGCTTCTCACCCGAAGCAAAAGAGATCTACAGCACCATCGGCGGAACACCTTTCCTGGATGGCAACTATACCGTGTTCGGTGAAGTGGTGAAAGGACTTGAGGTGATCGACAAGATCGCTGCAGTGAAAACCATGTACGGCGACCGTCCGGCCGAAGATGTGAAGATGAAGGTTACGGTAGTGGAGGATTGATCCCTTCGGCACAGGAGTGTCCTGCGGCAGTTATTTCACGCGGAGTGCGCGGAGGAGCGGCGGTCGCGGGGGTGTGCTTGTCCGGGATCATGGAGACGATCCGATCGCTGCAAATGACTCTTTTTGGAGTATCGCTGCGGGTGGTATGGTTTATGCAGTAACAGTATTGAATGCGCATTATGAAAAAGCTATACACCGTTTGTGTTCTCGTACTGTTCTGGGCTTCGGCTCAGGCGCAGGGATTTGTGTTTGATTCCATTGGCGTGCAGCATATCACCATCGGTAAGATCACGCAGAAAGCGGATACCTGGGTGATACGGGTGGACAGGCCGGGCGGGTATGATGACTTCTGGCCGGTGAACCTGCCTGAGAAATTTGCCGTGCAGGGCCAGGAAGTGGTGTTCGAAGGCGCCCGTGGCCGCATTCCGGCTAATGTGCGACTGGTGGGCACTCCGGTGAAGCTGAGCATGATCCGCGTGCTGTATCGCACACAACCCGCTCCCGAAAAACAGGGGGAAACCCTTCCGCAGGAAAAAGAAATACCGGTGAAACAGGTGGAAACAGATTCGGCCGGCTTCCTGAAGCAGGAACATGGACGTATCATACATATCAATGATGTGTATCTCATTGAATGTGTTAAGGGCGACGAAGTGAAACGGTATGTGCCGGAATTTTTGCCGGATGATTTTAAAACCGTCGGCGGCGCTGTGACCTTCAGCGCCACCATTCTCAAACACGATCCCAATGTGCGAATGATGGGCACCCCGGTGCGTATCACCGAGCTGATGATGGAAGAGGAGATCGCTTTTGATGAAACCTTGTTACAGGAAGTGGTAAAGGAGCATTATCCTTTCGACTCAGTAGGCTATTTACAGGAAAGCGCAGGCGTGATAAAACTGATCGCGGATGTATACGTGATCGAAGTGACTGTCAACGGAGAAATGACGCGTTACCTGCCCGCTATATTGCCGAAAGATTTTCAGGTGGCCGAAAAGAAGGTGATCATCGCCGGCACCATCGGCCGCATCCCCGCCAACGTTCGCATGATGGGTACACCGCTCACACTCGCTGTGATCAAAAACAATTAACGTCTGCCATAAGCGGGTGGCTCATGTTGTTTTTAGCCACAATGGCGCGAGGGCGCGATGGTTGCACGAAGAACAAATGCTCATCTTATTGCATGAAGAATATTTACAAACACCTTCGTGCCCCCTTAGCGCCATAGCGTCCTAGTGGCTACGTACAGCCGGTGCAATGATCGTTGTTGATCATTCGTCAGTTCAATACATACAACCTATAATAGTACTTCTGCGCCCGCGTTACTTCTTGCTTGAACTCAACTTCAGCGACTGAATGAAGCGGTTCACATTGTTGGAGACCATTACCACTGTATCGCCGCCGGCAACAAATTGATATACGGTATTGCCGTCGAAATAAATGAAGATGCGGTATACCTTGCGGTTCATCAGCTGCATTTCCACGTAACGGCCTTCAATACCGTTGTTCTCGATCGTTTCCACGGATAATGCCTTGCCGATATATTGTTTCTCCGCCTGTGCGATGAGGTCGTCGAAGAACACCTTCTTACTACCGAATTTATGTCCCGGAGGATAATTGCTCACCACCACCTGATAATCCACCAGTTCTTTATAGTCGGCAGCATTATACGTGATCACCTGCAGCGGGCCGCTGGGCAGTGTGTAGGTCTTGGTGTTCTTTGTCGGCTCCATCGGCAGATAGCAGCTGAAGGCCGGCTGCTCGAAGAAGAACCAGTTCACCAATACGTTCGATGCGGTTTCAAATGAATTCAGGAAAGCTTCTGCAAAGGCGCTGTAAGGATTGTCGCCGGGACCGCCGACCAGCAATTGATACAACACATTATCCTGCAGCAGGAATTGTGAGCGTATAAAGAAAGAATCGCCTACCGCTGCGGTAAATTCGCGGCCGGTGAAATTCGGATTTGATACGATGCGCTGCGCAACGATCTGACCGTTCATGTTGTTCTGTGTTTGTTCGATGAATTGCTCAAAGAACGTGTTGCGGTTGCTGGCCATGAATGTAGGCGGATATACCGTATATCCCACAGAATAGAACAGATCGGATTTTGCGTGATTGGTCTGATAAATGAATTTTTTGATCTCACCGCCATCGAGCCACGGCGTGGAAGAAAATTCCCAGTCATCCTTCACGGGTACTTTCACATGAAAGTTTGCTTCCTCGCCGCGCAGATCGTACCACGATTCCAGGAAGAGCGTGTCGGCAGCGGCCATGTCAAAGAAATCGCCGAACGGATCGCGGTAACCGAGATACGCTTCTTTCGGCGCCTCCACATCGCGCACGTTCACCACCTTGATGGATTCCGGATCGATATATCCGCCTGTTGCGGGCTGCACCATGAATGAGGGAAAATCATCCGCCGGAATATTCGATGCCATCGCATTCGGATCGGTATTCATCGTGCTGAGGTCGGGGCGCTGATCGGTGGAGTATGCTTTGTAATCGAACGGTTCTGCAGCAACGGCGTATCCGCGCGATTGTAATTTCTTGAGCAGGCCGAATTCACCCGGCAGCAGATCGGCATCGATCACATAGAGGGCTGATTGCTGTTGACACAGCGGATCTATTTTTTTGATGAGCAGATCATTCATACTGCCGATCATCACGGAGATATAAGATTCCTGCTCTGAGCTGTTGATCACACGCAGGTAATCGCTCATGGACTGCGACTTGTAATACTGGAATTTTTCGGCGTCGGCATCTGCAAATACGTTTACATTGTTCACGTAATTGCTCAGCACAACTGCCTGTGTATTATAATCCATCAGGTCCATTACTCCGGCGATCTGACGAATGGTGAGCAGCGACAGCGTGGGCTTCTTCTGGTTCAGCGCGATGTCCATCAGGATGGTTTGCTGATAGTCCAGTCCGGCCGCATGATCCTTATCGCGGAACAGCTCCAGGATATACAGCGGCTTCAGTCCGTAATAATTCTCGATATTCTCTTTCAGCTTATCACCTATCATCAACTCAAAGCGGATGCGGTCCTCGCGCTTGTAATATCCTTTCAGGGTGTTGTCGCCGGGGGCCTTCATGAAGACCGGGATGTTTTGGATCTCGGCGGCGTCAGGCACATTGAAGAAGGCTACCGTGTTCACTTTTTCGATCACTTTGGTGGCCGGGGTGATGATGTCGTAATTCTCCACGCCGGGCAGTTCGGTGGATGCAAGGATGTAACTGGTATACCGGCCGTTCGGGGCGGTCACCTTCCAGAGCAGCGATTCCTGCGCGAACAGCGGCGCCTGCAGCAGCACGGCAATAAGAACAACACAAAAACGAACCTTCATAATGTGGCTTGATTGGGTAAATTTAAGGCAAAAAT
>DAIMYJ010000055.1:0-13347 GCA_036734545.1 Chitinophagales bacterium | reverse complement strand
ACACAAAAACGAACCTTCATAATGTGGCTTGATTGGGTAAATTTAAGGCAAAAATCGGAGGAAAGGTGACAGGGGATTTACAGTCGACAGCCAAAGCTGACATGGTTTTTGCTGGATCAAACTGTTTTTAGTCCGGATTGTATTACCTGAAGGCATTCCGATCCGTCACCATTAGCCACAGATCTATGTTTGGAAGAATAGCACTCCTCGCAATCCTCTTCGCACTCCATACCGGCGTCAGCGCGCAATGCGTGGCCGGCGATTGTCAAAATGGCAACGGCACCTTCAAACTGCCGAATGGCGATATGTATACCGGCAACTGGGCGAACGGCATACGCGAAGGGTATGGCCGCTATGACTGGGCCAACGGCTCATATTACGTGGGCGACTTCAAGGGCAACCTACTCCACGGCAAGGGCACTTTTTATGGTGCCGACGGCCGGCAGATGGCAGGTATGTTCATCGACAATAACTACGCCGGGCCGGCGGGCGACAGCACCTCGGTGGAGCAGTATGACCCGAATGCCGCCTATCAGGCCGAGTGGCAGAAGATGCTGAAAAGTGATTCCATCGCCCGCGCCACCACGCTTGCCCGGGCGAAACGCGTGGCGTTTTGTGAGATGGTACAGCTGCTGGTGAAGGACTTCGGCAATCAGTTCGTGAGCTACCTCGGCGAGCGCCAGGAGATCGTGCTCGACCGCAATATGAACTGGTATGCCACACTCATGACCACCGGAAGCATCGAGGCCGGCGTCAATGGCGAAAAAGGCAAGCCGGAGCGTTCATTTTATAATATCCTCTTCGAAAGCGCCGATTCAGCCACCGCCATGCAGCAATATCAGGCGTATGTGGAGCAGCTGAAGAGCTGCAACAACGGCTGCTGCACGATGGTGTACGACACGAACACCTACACCGCCAAAGGCCACAGCAGCCACTCCACCACCTGGGCCACCCTCGCCGTTTCAGAACCCCACGACCCCCTGGTGTTCAACAACATGATCATGGAACTCGAATGCCTCTCCCGCATCGGCAAACCCGGCTGGATCGTGGTGTTCAGGATGTATGATGTGAAGATGGTGAGTGGTGAGTAGTGAGTGGTGAGTGGACCGGAATTTTATTTCATAGTGAATGCATATTTGATATACCACTGGTAGTTGTATTTGCGCCTATACTTTGTTTACTCGACTCCAGCAGGAGACCCGTTCATCACTCACTACTCACTACTCACCGCTCACTATTCACCACTCACTACTCACCACTCACTATCTTTGCCCCCTTAAAACCCGCAGTCTGATGGCTGCGAAGGAATCATTACATGTCCACAAAGAAATACCCCGAATCCAAATCCCTCAACCTCCCGGCCATCGAGCAGGAGGTGCTGCAATACTGGAAGCGCGAGCAAACGTTCAAACAGAGCGTTACCTCCCGCCCGGAGAACAAGCCTTTTGTATTCTATGAAGGGCCGCCATCGGCCAACGGCACGCCCGGTATCCACCACGTGCTGTCGCGCACGCTGAAGGACCTGTTCTGCAGGTATAAAACCATGCAGGGTTACCGCGTGGAACGCAAGAGCGGCTGGGATACGCATGGCCTCCCGGTGGAGCTCGG
This sequence comes from Chitinophagales bacterium, assembly GCA_036734545.1. Lineage (GTDB taxonomy): Bacteria > Bacteroidota > Bacteroidia > Chitinophagales > BACL12 > UBA7236. The sequence goes on along the minus strand of DAIMYJ010000055.1, from coordinate 11,739 downwards.
CGTGGAGAAGATGCTGGGTATCACCAAAGAAGATATCGGCAAGACCATCACCGTTGAGGAATACAACGAACGCTGCCGCAAGGAGGTGATGAAATACACCTCGCAGTGGGAGGAACTCACCGACATCATGGGCTACTGGGTGGATATGGACAACCCGTATGTCACCTACGACAAACACTACATCGAATCCCTGTGGAACCTGCTGAAACGCCTGTACGACAAGGGTTTACTGTATAAAGGCTACACCATTCAGCCCTATTCCCCCGCCGCCGGCACCGGCCTCAGCTCACACGAGCTGAACCAGCCCGGCACCTACAAGCCCGTCAAGGACACCACCGCCACGGCCATGTTCCGTATCATTCCTTCGGAACTGACAGCACAGCTGTATCCAGCCCACCCGAACGAAACGTTCTTCCTCGCCTGGACCACCACCCCCTGGACCCTGCCGAGCAATACCGCCCTCGCCGTGGGACCGAACATCCAGTATGTGGTGATCGAGACCTTCAACCCCTATACGCATCTGCCGGTTTCGGTGATACTCGCCAAAGACCGCATGAGTGCTTACTTTAAGGATGAAGAAAAAGTACATGCATTTGAACCGGACCAAAAAACCGGTTGGAAACTGGTATCTGAGATCAAGGGCAGCGACCTCGTGGGCATCCGGTACGAGCAGCTTCTGCCGTATCAGCAGCCCGCCAACGGCGATGCCTTCCGCGTGATACCGGGCGATTTCGTGACCACGGAAGACGGCACGGGCATCGTGCATATCGCGCCGAGTTTCGGTTCCGACGACTTCCGCGTGGCCAAACAGCATGGCATCGGCTCATTGACGCTGGTAGACAGGGAAGGAAAATTCGTGGAAGGCACCGGCGAGCTCAGTGGCCGCTATGTCAAGAACTATAAGGACGAACCGAACTGGGAGAACCCTGATATCACCATCGCCGTAAGGCTCAAGGAGGCGAACCGCGCTTTCCGGGTGGAGAAATACGAACATAATTATCCTCACTGCTGGCGTACCGACAAGCCGGTGATCTACTATCCGCTGGACTCCTGGTTCATCCGCACCACGGCCGCCAAGGAGCGCCTGATAGAGCTCAACAAGACCATCAACTGGAAGCCCGCCAGCACCGGCGAGGGCCGTTTCGGACAGTGGCTGGAGAACCTGGTCGACTGGAACCTCAGCCGCTCGCGCTACTGGGGCACCCCGCTGCCCATCTGGCGCACCGAGGATGGCAGTGAAGAGATCTGCATCGGCTCCTTTGAGCAGCTGCAGGCCGAAATAGAAAAAGCCAAAGACCTCAACCCGCACCTCCCCGCCGGCTACGATGCCCGCACGGCGCTGGATCCGCACCGCCCGTACGTGGATCAGATCGCCCTGCTGAGCGCTTCGGGTAAGCCCATGCGCCGCGAAGCCGACCTGATAGACGTGTGGTTCGACTCCGGCGCTATGCCCTTCGCCCAATGGCACTGGCCGTTCGAGAACACCGACGAGTTCAGCCGTAAATTCCCTGCCGACTTCATCGCGGAGGGGGTGGATCAGACCCGCGGTTGGTTCTTCACCCTCCATGTCATCGCCACCCTCATCAGCGATAACGTGGCCTACAAAACGGTCGTGAGCAACGGTCTGGTGCTGGATAAGAACGGCAACAAGATGTCGAAACGCCTGGGTAACGGCGTCGATCCTTTTGAAACGATACGCACCTATGGCGCCGACGCCACCCGCTGGTATATGATCACCAACGCGCAGCCGTGGGACAACCTGAAGTTCGACCGCGACGGCATTGCGGAGGTGCAGCGCAAGTTCTTCGGCACGCTGTATAATACGTATAGCTTTTTTGCGCTGTATGCTAATGTCGACGGCTTCGACTACAGCGGCAGCGAGATACCGGTGGCAGAACGCTCCGAGCTCGACCGCTGGGTGATCAGCCTCCTGAACAGCCTCACCGCACAGGTTTCCGAGGCCCTCGACGACTACGAGCCCACGCGCGCCGGTCGCCTGATACAGGATTTCGTCTCCGACCATCTCAGCAACTGGTATGTAAGGCTGAGTCGCAGGCGTTTTTGGAAAAGTGATGACAGTAACGACAAACGCGCCGCTTACCAGACATTGTATACCTGCCTCGACACCGTGGCCCGCCTGATGGCTCCGGTCTCACCGTTCACTGCCGAGTGGCTGTACGGCAACCTCAATGGCGTTACCGGCCGTCACGCCGCCGCATCCGTGCACCTGGCGGCATTCCCCGTTGCCGACCGCACACGGATCGATGCCGATCTGGAGGCTTCCATGCAGCTGGCGCAGGACATCTCCAGCACGGTGTTGTCGCTCCGCAAGAAGCAGAACATCAAAGTGCGTCAGCCCCTGCAAAAGATCATGATACCGGTGCTGAGCGCCACCACGCGCACCCATATCGAACGCGTGGGCGACCTGATCCGCAGTGAGGTGAACATCAAGGAGATCGAGTTCATCGGGGAAGACAGCGGTATCATCACCAAGAAGATCAAACCCAACTTCAAAGCGCTGGGACCCAAGCTGGGCGGGGACATGAAAACCGCCGCCGGCCTGATAGGCGCGTTCAGTCAGCAACAGATCAGCGAGCTGGAACGCAACGGCGTATATACCCTTGAGCTGCCCGGCCGGAGCTTCACCCTTGAGGTGGCCGATGTGGAGATCCTCAGTGAGGACATCCCCGGCTGGCTGGTGGCCAACGCCGGCGCGCTGACCGTGGCCCTCGACATCACCATCACCACCGAATTGCTCGAAGAAGGCCATGCCCGCGAACTGGTGAGTCAGCTCCAGCGCATGCGCAAGGACATGGACCTCGCCATCACCGACCGCATCACCGTGGAATATGGCGGCGGCGCGGAACTTTCGGGCGCTATGAACCATTATATGCAGTATATTTGCGCCGAAATTTTGGCGGATAGCCTTACTCCTGTTGAAAACCCGGAGGGCGCCGAGATCATTTCCGTGAACGATATTCCGATTTCCATTCGTATCAAAAAAGTATAGTGCCATGGCCAAGAAAACTGTGAAAGCCAAACCTGCAGCCAAGAAAGCAGCGAAACCCGCAGCCAAGAAAGCAGCCGCGAAACCGGCAGCAAAAAAGGCTGCCAAGCCGGTGAAGTCAGCCCCCAAAAAGGCGGCTAAACCCGTTGCGAAGAAAGCGGCGAAGCCTGTTGCTAAAAAAGCAGCCAAGCCCGTAGCTAAAAAAGCGGCGAAGCCGGTAGCAAAGAAGGCCGCCAAGCCGGTAGCGAAAAAAGCCGCCAAACCGGTGGCTAAAAAAGTTGCCAAGCCGGTAGCGAAGAAAGCAGTAGCCAAGGCCCCTGCCAAGAAAGCTGCCCCTGCGCCTAAGAAAGCAGCAGCAAAACCGGTAGCCAAAAAGGCCGCCCCCAAGGCGCCTGAGAAAAAGGCCGTGGCCGTTAAAAAGGAAGCCCCCAAGGCAGCCGTGAAGAAAGCCGCTCCGGTGGTTAAGCCGGTGGCCAAAAAAGCAGCACCCGCAGCAAAGCCTGAAGTAAAGAAGGCGGCGCCTGAGGTGAAGAAGGCTGTTCCCGAGGTAAAGAAGCCCGAGCCGGCACCTGTGCCCGTTCCGGTTGCGAAGAAAGATGGCAAGCCTGCCCGTAAAAAAGGCAAAAAGCATATCGAACTGCCCAAGCAGCTCTTTACCAAAGACAATCCCGAGATCAGACTCGGGCCTGTAAAGATCCTGCCGCCGAAGCGCCACTTCGAACCCAAGCCGCTGCCGCCGAAACCGGCCGTGAATCCCGACAACCGCACGCGCTACAGCGACGAGGAGTTGCAGGAGTTCAAAGAGCTGATCACCGGCAAACTGGAAGCTGCCCGCAATGAGTTGAAATACTTACAGGAGCAGATCAGCCGTTCTTCAGAAATGGGTGATGATTCCGATGCGCGTTTCAAAGGACTGGAAGACGGAACCTCCACTTCTGAGCGTGAATACCTCAGCCAGATGGCTTCCCGTCAGATCCAGTACATCGGTCACCTGGAAAAGGCGCTGATCCGTATCGAGAATAAAACCTATGGCATTTGTCGCGAAACCGGTAAGCTGATCTCCAAGGAGCGTCTGCGTGCCGTGCCACATGCCACCCTGAGCATAGAAGCAAAACAAGGCAAAGGCTGATCGAGTGAAAAGATCCGTAATCGCCATCGGCGTTATCTTTCTGGTACTGCTCATCGATCAGGTACTGAAATTCTATATCAAAACCACCTTTCCTTTGGGAGGTGGTTTTGACATTTTAGGGATCGAGTGGGCCAAGATCCATTTCGTGGAGAATGAAGGCATGGCCTTCGGCATGGAGCTGGGTGGCAACTACGGAAAGCTTGCCCTTACATTGTTCCGCATGATCGCCGTGGGATTCATCGGTTATTATTTGTACACCCTGGTGCGCGAAAAGGCCAACTTCGGACTCATCATCAGCATTGCGCTGGTATGTGCCGGTGCCATGGGGAATATCATCGATAGTATTTTTTACGGCGTTGTTTTTTCTGAATCCACCTTTACCCGCATCGCAGAGTTCATGCCTGCCGACGGCGGATATACCACGCTGCTGCACGGGCATGTGGTAGACATGTTCTACTTCCCGCTGGCCACGGGGCATTATCCCGATTGGATGCCTTTGGTAGGGGGAAAATATTATCATTTCTTCCGCCCGGTGTTCAATGTGGCAGATGCCGCCATTACGTGCGGGGTGTTGTCGATACTCCTTTTTCAGCGTAGCATCTTCGCGAATCCGCCAAAAGAGGAAGCGGTGGAAGAGGCGACTCCGGATGCCGAGAAAGAACCCTAAGACATGCACCCGGACTGAGGCCCTCACGTACACTTCTGCATACGCAGCGCAGTCCCGAATACTCGGGATCAGCAAATTAGCAAATTAGCAAATCACCACATTAACTTCGCCCCATGTCCTTCGACACCTTTTATCGTCAGGAGATCGTTCCTGAGCTGTCACGCCTGGAAGAATTGCGGAAAGCAGAATTGAAGCGCGTGCGTTTCATGTGGTCATCGGCCGTGATATCGCTGGTATTGGCGTTCGTGCTGATGACACCACCGCTGGTGCTGCTGTTCCTCGTCATTTCTCTTTTGCTGTATTTCTTTTTCTTCGGATTCAACCGCAAGCGGGTGGATTTCAAAACGGAGTACAAAAAAGTGGTGGTGGGTAAACTCGCGCAGTTCATTTCGCCGGAGCTTTCGTTCACACCGAATTTATTTATCACCGAAGCGCGCTATAATGCGAGCCGTATCTTTCTTTCGGATCCCGACATTTACAACGGTGAAGATCTGGTGAGTGGCAACATCGGTAAAACGCATATCGAATTTTGTGAACTGCATACCAAAGACCGCACACAGGATTCCAAAGGACGCACTACTTATACAACGATATTCAAGGGTGTTTTTTTTATAGCTGATTTCAATAAGAATTTTATCGGACAAACCTATGTGCTGAGTGATTTCAGCGAGCGCTTCATGGGCACCTTCGGAAAATGGTTGCAGAACGCCAACTTCATGCGCCCGGATGTCGTGCATCTGGAAAATACCGAGTTCGAAAAATACTTCGCCGTATACAGCAGCGATCAGGTGGAAGCGCGTTATATCCTTTCGCCCTCCTTCATGGAGCGACTGCTTGAATTCCGAAAGAAGTCAAACGTGAATGTGCAATTCTCGTTCGTGGACAATCATCTCTACATCGCCATGCCCATGCACAAAAATCTCTTCGAACCCTCTCTCCGCAAATCCGTCATGAACCCCGAAGCTGTGCAGGGATTCTATGAAGATCTTTTGTTCTGTACCTCTGTGGTGAATGAGCTGGATCTGAATACGCGGATTTGGACGAAGGAATGAGAGGGGGTGAGTGGGTGAGTGGGTGAGTGGGTCAGTGGGTGAGTGGGTGAATGAGGGATGAAGGATGAGAAATGAGCGGTTGCGTGTGTCCGGATATACCAGATAGTTGATTCCTCATTTCTCATCGCTCATTATTTCTGCTCACGATCTGGATCGAAGTAATTGTTCCAGCATTGATCTTAACTCCTGCACCTGTTCATTCAGGTCCGGTCTTTCCGGTTTTCCGATCACTAGTTCCACTTTCCAAAGATCGTGCAGCTGCACCCAATGAAATTTCCGGCCATTTACGGTGATCACTCCCTGCTGCTCAAGGCGGGCTTGCCCGTATTCAAAGACGGGGCCCATAGGCACCAGCAGAAAATCCGACTCCTGTACCTTCTCCGGTTTTATGCGTGAACAGACAAGCACTTGTTCTCGGCAGTTGTCCTGCTGCCCCACCTCAAAAGCCACATAATGATTACCCACACCTAAGTTTGGTATCTGAATGTATGGGAATTGCTGGTGCAGGATCCAGCTGTAGGACGGAATATAATCAAGCTGTGTTCGGGCTTTAATGGAGACATATCGGATCTTGTCGAAGCCGGCCGGTTCTGAAGCAAAAAAGGGTTTATTTAACAGTCGGGTGGGATGCAACAAGGATTTTGATAGTCTGTGTATGCCGGACGATTCAGCTTGCACACCCTGTTCCTTATCCAACAGATACTCCAGGCTCACCCCGAATTCTTTCGAAATATTGGTCAGGGCCTCCAGGCCGGGTTTGATCTTATCGATCTCGATCTGGCTCAGGATACTGCGGCTGACGCCTATCCGCTGGGCAAACTCCTCCTGACTGAGCAAGTGCGCCCTGCGTATCTCTTTGATTTTCTGGCCGTAAGACATGTGCAAAAATATTTTGCTCAAAATATTTGCATTCAGCAAATAAAATTAGCATTTTTGGATTTGAATTGCAAAATTATTGAGCATAAAGATAGACTTTCTGAGCAGTAAACGATCATTTCATTAATAAAAATCAACCGTATGACACCAGACACCACCAAACCCCTCGTGCACCACCTGATCATTTTGGACGAAAGCGGCAGTATGTCTTCAGTTCGGGAAGAGACCATCACCGCCTTTAACGACCTGATGGCCAAGAACGATAGTCTGGCCGCCGAGTTTCCGGATCAGGAGCATCGCCTCACCTTTGTCACCTTTAACTCGTCCGGGATTCGCACGGTGTGCTTCGATATCCCGCTGACCGAACCTATACGGATCTCATCGAAAAACTATTCGCCAATGGACGGCACCCCGCTTTGGGACGCCATGGGTTCCTCGGTATTGAAACTCAAGCATCATATATATGGTCACCCCGACCACAAAGTGCTCGTCACCGTGATCACGGACGGTATGGAGAATGCCAGCCGGGAGTTTAGCGGTAAGGAGATCAAAATGATGATCGAAGGCTTAAGAGAAAAGAACTGGGTGTTCGCTTATCTGGGCGCGGATCATGATGTGGAATCGGTTGCCGACGGAATGGGTATCCATAGCGGTAACCGGTTGAATTGGGAAAAAAATCGGCCACAAAACTCCTGGGAGTCTATACATCACATGCGCACACATTTTTCTATCCGCCTGCGTGAAAAAGAAAAGCTGGAAGAGGATCTGATGAAAAAGGCTTTGGAAGAAATGGAATCCGACAAGCATAAAAAAGGATAACCGGTTAGCGGTTAACGGTTTTCCGTGAATGCGTTTACGGATCAATAAAAATCCGGATGAAAAATGGTATGTTTATTTTTCATATCGATCCGGACCATGACCGACTAATCCCGCGACAACCTTATGAACACAAATGAAAGAATAGGCAAAATAAAAGAATTAGACAAGGAGATACGGGAACGATATTCAGAGGGGTCGATACTGCCGATTTTTGATGGCGCTTTTGATCCTCTGTATTATTTTGATAAAGCCAAACACAGAACGCTTTGGTTGATGAAAGAGCCATACGAAGTGGGTGAACAAACCGGCGGCTGGTCATTTTCTGATTGGTTTCTTCAGGATCAATTGGATTTTCATTCTGTTTTATTTCGAGGCCCATCATCAAAGACCTGGAGATCTATTGCCTATATTACGTATGGGATTAACCATGGGGTATTTGATTATCAGTCAATGCCAGATCTTTCGTTAGATCACCATTCATCAGATGAATTACGATCGGCCGCATTTGTGAATATTCAAAAGCGGCCCTCTGCTACCGGTTCATATACAATAATGCGAAACATAACGGAAGCCTACAGGCAAAATGGAGATATCATCAGACGCCAGATCGAATTATTGGATCCGCATATCATCATATGTGCGTATACTTCAGGGGTTATTTCCAGCGATTTCCCGGTCCAGGATATGCAGGTTGTGAATTCTGCCGGATGCTACAGGCATGCAAACCAACTCATCGTTGACGCCTATCATCCCGCTACACGAGAGTTGTCGATTGAATCATATGTGAATGATATACTAAGCTGTATCCGATTGTATTCCGGCATGTTTAATTGAACTTAAAACCACTAAAATCGATACCATGCAATTCATGACACACAAAAAGGCGATCTTCATTTGCCTGTGCACATGCCTGATAGCCGGTTGTGCCACCACTCATTACAAAGTGTATGAAACGATGCCAACTGTTACCGAGACGGACGAACCGGGATCACTTCAGCTGTCCTACAACCTTTGGGCGAATGGAGGAAAGCTGGAGCTTACCGTAGAGAATACCGGCGACAAACCGGTATACGTGGACTGGCTACAGTCTACACTGAGCATCAACAATCAGGCCTATACCCTGTATAATCCCACCGTTATAACGGCTGCTGAAGCCATTGGTGTCGCAGATCCGGCAGATGCATACGGACTGAAAAAAAGCAGGGCGTTTTCACGATCGGTGACAAAAGAGATCAACCGTGTAGATATCATTCCTCCGTATATGCATGTAACTCGCACGTTTTATGAAAATTCGCTTACCGAAGACCTGGAAATCTGTGAGCTCAACCTGAATGGAAAAGGTGTTGAAAGGGTTAATTATGAAGAGCTGGCTACACCATTTGATTTTAATATCACCGTTGCGTATTGCGATCAGATTGAATGCCCGGCCCCGGAATTCCAAAATGCAAAATTCTATGTAAATGCTATTGCCTTATATACAGATACACAATTCAAGGGAAAGTTGAAGTATGCCAAGGATTGCAATGGGCGAAGTCGATCCTATTATCCCTACCCTAAGGCAGATTCAGATGATTACTACTTCAAAGAGGCCGAAAGCAAAAAATCAGGAGCGGGAATACTCATAGTGCTGGCTTGCGCCGCATTCGCAGTGGCAGTTTTGGGTGGAGCAATTTGATCAGGCGGATCGATGGTCTTTACAGCATTTTGAATTGATGTGAAATAATGGATTATATAGGATATGCGAAGTGATCCTGATCATGGTAATTCCGCGATGTTCCGCATCGTGCACAACATGGGCCTCTCCACAGCAAGTTATACACCCGAATACACCCTGGTTAAGCAGTCACGCGACTTCAACCCCGATAATCATCAGTTGATGTATGCGTCTGTCATGTCGCATCAAATATTATTCAGCATGTACATGGAATATCCGGATCCAGAAGTGCACGAAAGTTCACGTGACAACTACATCCGGGCTTTAATGATCGACCACGGCCACGAACGGGGACCGGCAGAGCGATGCTATGACGCCTTACTAAAGGCTTTTCAGGTGATGCATGCCGCCATTTTTTATATGGATAGCTACTATGCAGAAGGAATTCGTCGCTCGAGCACAAGTGAATATCCAATTTTAGAATTTTTGACACATTGGCTGGCTGACCGTGAATTGGTGCATGATCCGGCGGCCTATAGGGTCTTCAAGGATTATATTGCATACAATAAATACTCTTTTCACCTCGGCATTGCCACGGAATTTGATGACGACTATGTGTTTGAGACTATCGTAACCTATTTGTATTATCAATTGGAATGCCCGGCGGCTATGATAGAGTTCCTTACAAACAGGAATTTTGAACTCTATGATAAGTATGAGTTGATGCCTTGGCTTAAATCGGATTGATGTCAATATCCGGCGCCCACCCGCGTGTTTTTGCTATATTCGTAAAAAGGATCCTACCTCATGCCTCAAACACCACTCCCGCGACTTTTACTGCTCGCTAATTTTTTTTCGCGCAACCCGAAGGCGAGTTTACAGGATATCATACGATATCTGGATCGTCACGGGTTTCCTGTTTCCTCCAGGACGGCAGAGCGCGACATCTATAGGCTGAGAACACAATTTCGCATTGACATTGATTATGATCGGGCGTCCAACATTTATACGGTCACACAGGGCTCGATCGGCCACCTGAACGAGCTGTGTCAGATGCAGTCCTATTATAATACGGCGGGCCTGCTGGAAAAGATATTGAACATAGGGGTAAAGGGCGTCGACGTGATCGATATGGAAAGCCAGGGAACGGTGAAAGGGGTCAACTGGCTCGATGAGATTTTTAGTGCGATCTCGAACAGGAAAAATATTGAGCTCCTTTATAAGAAGTTCGACAGCGAAAGTGAGCAACCACATGACCTCTCGCCCTGGCTACTTAAATATTATCAGGGCAGATGGTATGTGGTAGGAGAAGTGGAGGGGCAACTAAGGATATTTGGTGTGGATCGCATTCATGGCATTACACCTTCTGAAACCGGGTATGTAAAATGCCGTAAAGATCCGAAGGCTATTTTCAAGGATCAGATAGGTATCTTCTATGAAGACCACGATCCCGTTATTGTGCGCTTCCTGGCAACGGAGATGCATAGCAAGTATTTGACCACACTGCCCATGCATGTCAGCCAGGAAAAAGGCCCTAAGGCCGGTAAGTGGGTCGAGTATACCTTAAAGGTGCGGATCAATTTCGAATTAGTACAGCAATTCCTCATGGCCGGGGAGCGGGTTAAAGTGCTTGAACCGCCCGATCTGGTGAGTCGCATGAAAGAGGAGATCAAAAAAATGTACGGGTATTATTTTGACACCGACAAGTAGTGGCGGAGTGGCCCGCTAGCTTTGGTAAAAAAATTACCCATATGGCGGAACACAGCTCATTATCGGACAAACGCAAACACTTACAGGACATCGCCGACACGCTCTCGGCAGAGTTCATTGGATTGGAATCGGTCATCCCACAGGTATTGGATGCCGTAACACCTTGGTATCTGATGCCCGAATGGCACCAACGGCCGGTGATCGTGAATCTGTGGGGCATGACGGGCACCGGTAAAACATCCCTGGTGCACCGGCTCTCGGAGTTGCTGGGTTTTCGGGATAAAACCTTCCATATAGATCCCAATGCCGGGGATAACACCGATGTTTTCAGCGAGATCAGGAATCGGCACAATCATGAACGTATGATCCTGGTGTTTGATGAGTTCCAGAACTTCAGGACACTGGATGACGACCAGCATGAGACCAAGCGCAGTAAAAATGCGATCTGGGATATCCTCGACAGCGGAAAATTCCAGGAGCTTATACTGAACTACAACATTTTTGAATTACAAATGGCTGTTTATCGCATGCGGCAGACGCTCTCTCTTGGTGTTGAAGTGGAAAAGGGCATAGTGGTATATCATCACAAACATTTCGCGGAGATCATGTGCGAAACACGGCCAAGATCATCGGATGAGCCGCTGTGGTTCCTCCCTGTTTCTTTATGGACGAACCTGGGCGAATTTGATGATCAATATCTGATCCCTTCAAATTGGAAGGTATTTCTCATGTCACATACAGCAACCGAGATTCTGGAGGAATTGGATCGTATCATCGCAAAAGCCAAGCGGCCGGTGGATATCGACTGCTCCCGCGCACTGATCT
>DAIMYJ010000054.1:14840-20397 GCA_036734545.1 Chitinophagales bacterium | reverse complement strand
CCATAGGTAAGATACCGCGTTATGGAGAAGGCACGCCATTCGCCGCGGGAACGGCTGTGATCGTTCCATTTACGCTCAGCGGACAGGCTTTTCTGGCATTGAATGGCAATCGCGATCACGTTTTTAACGAATCCATATCCATCGTGATCCACTGCGATACACAGGAGGAGATCGATCATTATTGGGATCACTTTATTGCCGACGGCGGACAGGCATCAATGTGCGGATGGCTGAAAGACAAATTCGGTGTCAGCTGGCAGATAGTGCCCTCCATGGTCGGCGAAAAAATGACGAACGGTGAACCGCAACGCACCGGAAAAATGATGCAGGCGTTGCTGCTAATGCAGAAACTGATGATCGCTGAATTAGAAACTGCATACAACAGCTGAGCGCATTCACGGAAAACCGTGAATGTGTAAATATTTGAAAATATATTCTGTATATTTCCAAAAAATACACCACCATGAAATGGAAAGAATACAGCATGATGGCAGCCGCGGTGCTTGCAGGCGGTACTGCGAACAATCAGGTTTTTTATCAGGACATCGAACCCGATATCGACCTGAGCCCACCCGGTGCATGGCCCTGGTTTAGTCTCGATGAAGAGCTCGACCTGAATCACGACGGAATAAATGACTTCCGCATTCAATTGATAGGTACATATACCTATACCGGTTGGGGTTATGAAGGCTGGTTCAAAATGGGTTATGCCATCCCACTGAACAATCATGAGATACACATCGCGTCTTCTCCCGTTTACGATTGGTGCACCTTTGGATGGTTTGCCGGAGAAATGAATAACATCGCTAATTATTCAAACGGCATGGTCATCGACCCGACTCCCATGGTGGGCGATTTCGTACATCCGCCGAACGAGAATTTCGATGAACAGTTGCTGTTCATGCAAAGGGAAAAATCTTCGTTTGGCGAAACCTGGTATTTTACATGCGCCGGCGATCCCGCTGATTTTGCAGTTGCGACAGCCGGACTGTGGTTTGACATGAGCATGCAAAATGTACCCATTCAATTTAAAAATGGCGGAGCCTTGTATACCGGCTGGATACGGCTGAGTGTAACAGAGGGAACTATCCAGGTGCATGATTATGCCATCTCCATGGAGACCGGCGCCGCCATCACCGCCGGCAGCACTGCAGGCGCTGTGATCGCTACCGTCCCGGTGCCGGGCATAGTACCCGTAATGCCCACCAAAGCCTATCTGAACTGGACAGTAGCGCCGGATGCGATCAAGTATCGCTATCGCTACCGCGAAGTAGGAGCCCCTGTATGGATCACCAAACTGACCACCGGCACCACCAAATTGCTGAAATCGCTCGACTGCGCTACCGCCTATGAATGGCAGGTGCAGGCTGTATACGATGATACACCGAAACTGAACTCCGCATGGTCTGCACTGCAAACGTTCACTACAGCTGCATGCCGACTCGAAGGTGCGGAAGAAACGACTACGGCCGACATCCGTTTATATCCTAATCCGGCATCAGCATCTGTGACCATTCAGGCGATCACGGATGCCTATCAACTGGATATGTTCGTGGAATTGTACAACCTGCAGGGCGAAAAGCTGAAAAGCTATGTGACCAATGATACCGCCTTTGAAATGGACGTATCCGATGTGCCCGCCGGCACTTACCTGGTGGTCGTGCATACCGCTGAAGGTGAAGCATTCACACAGCAGGTGGTGATCGCACATTGACATGTGCTGATCACGGTTGTAATATTCACTGCGCATACTGATGTGGTTGCGTAACAACCACGCATGCCTACCCACATTCCGTCATTGCGAGCAAGTCGTTCGCAACGCAGAGCAGTGGGACGCAGCGAAGCAATATCGCGAGAAACGAAAGCGAACTGCACTTTAGATCGGCACCCCCTGTCGAATCATGGGATTCCTTCGCTTGTGGCCGGCACACCAAGATGCCTTGCTCCGAATGTTATTTTTTCGTGCCCACGTGAGATTGCTTCGCTCGTTCGTGCCTCTCTCGCTCGCAATGACGAAAGCACACATATTCACGTGGTTGCAAAGCAACCACCATTACCCCAACCCACCCCGTCATTGCGAGCAAGTCACGCGCAACGCAGTGCAGCGGGATGCAGCGAAGCAATCTCACGAGAATCGTAAGCGAACTAATATTTAACTCTTAACCTCACCCCTCTCCTACCCACGCAGCCTAGTAGATGCATTTTCACACTTCCACACTCCCACACTCCCACACCAACAACTTTGTCATCGCGATCACCAATCGACTACACCGCCATTATGCACAGTCCTCCTCAGTTGATTCTCCCATTATTTTCCCAATTTTACCCCATGATCCGCGGTCTGCTGCTCATCGTGTCCGTGCTGTGCCTCAACGGCCTGTTCGCACAGTCGGCCACCCTCAAAGGCACCATCACCGATGCCGATACGCAGGAGCCGCTGTTCGGGGTCAATATCATCCTTACCGGCACCAACTTCGGCGCCTCCTCTGATTTCGACGGCACCTATTCCATCAGCGGCATCCCCGCCGGGGAATACAATGTGCAGTTCACCTATATCGGCTACGAAAAAACCCTCTTCACCGGACAGAAATTCAGCGCCGGCGAAAACAAAAAACTGGACGTAGCCCTCAAAACCACCATGCTCACCCTCGAAGACGCCGTAGTCGTGGTGGGTGAGAAACCCCTCGTGGACGTGGAAGACGCCAAAACCGGATCCACCCTCACCGCCAAGGAGATCGACCTCCAGCCCGTCCGACAGATACAGAGCGTGGTGAACATGCAAACCGGTGTGGTGCAGGCGGCCGACGGTGTGCATATCCGCGGCGGACGCTCCTATGAGACGGGATTTTATATTGATGACGTCTCCGCCCGCGACCCGCTCTCCGGAACAGGCTTCGGTATCGATATCGGCACCAACAGTATCGCCAAGATCGATGTGACCACCGGTGGCGCCGGCGTGGAATACGGAAATGCCACCGCCGGTGTGGTGAACACCCAAACGCGCTCGGGCGACGAGACCTTTGAATTCAACGCGGGCTACAAACGCGACAACTTCGGCTTCAACGCCAACGATGCCGCCTGCTGGAACCAGCAGGTGATGGAAATGGGCATGGGCGGACCGCTGGCCTTCAAAAAGAAGCTCACCTTCTACTCTACCCTCAAACTCAACTTTTCCGACACCTATATCGCCAACTCCCCCTATGGCGAAGGCGCAGTGGCCGATCAGGTGACCTCCTCGTTGTATCCCGACAGCCTCTGGAGCCCCTTCCAGGACAACCGCTGGGCCGGGATGCTGAAACTCGACTATAAGTTCAATCCCAAAAAACGCCTGAGCTTCACCTACCTCAAGAGCATCACCATCAACCAGGATTACAACATGCTCCGCATTACCGGCAACGATGTGAACTTCAACCCCGGTTACCAGTTCCTCTTCGCCCTCCAGCCCGACAATGCCAATACCTACACCCACGATACCAACCTGGAGACCCTGAAGTGGAGCCATACCATCAATAACCGCTTCAGCTACACCCTCACCGGCTCACGGCTCTACGTGAAACTGCGCGCCGATGCCAACGGCCGCCCCTGGAGGCCCGATGTGGTGAATACCGAGTTCGACCCCGAAAGCATCACCACCTACCCCGCCACCGTGTTCAATCCTGACGACTCCATCGTGTTCGTGAACCCGGGACCCGGACTGTATAACAACGGCGGTATCGCCACCCTCTGGCACGACCACTATGTGATCGAATATACCCTGCGCGCCAGCGGTAACCTGTATTCCAAGGACACCCGCAACAAACTCTTTTTCGGGACCGAACTCAAGCCGCAGGAATACCAGTGGATTGACATCACCCGCCCCTGGATAGGCGCTCCCATCCAGTTGTCGGACGGCAGCTTCTCGCAGAGCTACCGCCTCGGCGACATCTCCGATGTGTGGAAGGTGAATCCCCTCATGGGCGCCTTCTTCATCAGCGACAAGCTCAAATACCTCGGTCTCATTGCCGAAGCCGGCATGCGCCTCGAATACTGGTTCCCCGGCCAATTCCTCGACGAAGCTGTGGCCGATCCCGGCACCACCATCGCAGACGCTTTCCGTGAGGCCTACTACGAAGACAGCTACGGCCTCGGCGACCGCCGGTTCAAGATGCGCCTGTTGCCCAAGTTCTCGGCCAGCTTCCCCATCAAGGAGAACCAGGTCATGTTCTTCAACTACGGCCACAGCACCGTGATGCCCCACCCCAGCTTCCTCTACACCGGCATGGACCCGTATTATGCCGACCGCTCCACCCTGGGCTTCATCGGCAACCCCAACCTCAACCCCGAGGTGGACATCAGCTATGAACTCGGCCTGAAATCCAGCATTACCGCCAACGACGCCCTGAATGTGACCGCCTTCTGGAAAGACAAATACGACTTCATCACCAGCAGCACTATCCTCATCGAGGACGTGACCGGCCGCGAGGTGGCCCGCACCATCCGTATCAACAGCGATTACGCACGCGTGCGCGGTGTAGAAGTGTCGTACCTCAAGCGCATCCAAAAGTGGTTCAGCGGCAGCGTGAGCCTCAGCTACAGCATCGCCACCGGCCAAAGCAGCAGCGCCTCTGATGCACTCGGCGACATCCTCGCCACCGGCAACTCCGAAACCAGCGTGGAAACCCCTCTGGCCTGGGACAGTCCCATTGACGCGAAGACCTACGCCATTTTCATCCTCGACAACGAAGAGGGCCTTTTCGGTCAGGGGTGGATGAATAAAATGACATTGTATACGGAAGCGATTTATCGCACCGGGCGGCGGTACACCCCCTATGCACTGACCGGATACGAGGAGATCTCCGGCCGCCCCATTTACGAGATAGAGTCTGATCCCGAGCTCCGCTTCTCCGAGATCGGGGAGGATAACTTCTGGATCAACCTCACCTACCGCAAGTGGTGGAACATCAAAACCACCCAGCTCGCCTTCACCGCCGAGCTCACCAACCTCCTCAATTCGGCCAACACCGCCATCGTGAACCCCGTCACCGGCCGCGCCTACGAATACGGCGACCCCGTCCCCTCCGAATGGCGCGACCCTGCCTACATCGACCCCCGCGACCCGCGCTCCTACGGCACCCCGCCGGATAACCCGGCCAGGTATTTTGAGCAAAGGCACCTGCTCTTCGGCCTGAGCTGGAAATGGTGAATGGTGATTGGTGAGTAGTGAGTTATAAAGGCTCCGATGAGCACGTAAGCGATATTACTTTAAAAACTTCTCCTGAGCTCCCTCCCCTTCGATCCCGAGTACTCGGGAGAGGAGAAGGAGAGGGCGGGGGGTGAGGTTCAAAACTCGTGAGTGTTTTACCGAACAATACATCCTCCCTCTACTTGATACTCGATACTTGCTACTCGATACTCGATACCTTTTCACCCCCCTTCGTGCAACCTTCGCGCCATTGCGCCATCGTGGCCTCGCAAGGTCGAAATGATCGTATAATGCATATCTTTAGAATCTATGGCACCCAAACTCCTGCTCATCCTTCTCGCTTCCGCACTCCTCCTCTCCTCCGCCGAACCCGAT
>DAIMYJ010000054.1:5692-14740 GCA_036734545.1 Chitinophagales bacterium | reverse complement strand
TGTATAAACCGGAGCAGTTAAAATGGAACACCAACATCCGTCAGGACCTCGACAAACTCAAGATGTACGAACCCGACACTTTTAAAGTTCCTGTAACATTTTAACTATGTTTATCCATTGTTTATAATTTCCTTACACAATTCTGAAATATTTTGATTTTTCAGTAGATTTGGCTGAGCGACTAATCTCACACACAAGCCAAATCTTCATCTATGAGAAATACGCATACGTTATTTCTCGCCCTTATTGCCTTTCCGCTGTTTTTGGCTGCACAGCCAACGGAAGTGTATTATCTGAGGGCCAATATAAATGAACCCTGGTGCTGCAACTGAGCTCCCTATCCGGACGCCAACCCGACCGGTCTCAATGCTGTTTTTGGCGTTGGCGGTTGGACACTTGCCTATTATGAAACGGCCACGGCGGCCACCATTTTCGACTCCGGCACCTGTTATGTCTATATGGAAGGCGGCGACGGCCATGCCAATGAGATGGAGACCTTCTTCAATACAAATCAGGCGCTGATAGAGTCTTATGTTTCCAACGGCGGCAGTTTGTTCCTCAACGCAGCGCCCAATGAAGGTGATGGCATGAGCTACGGATTTGGCGGCGTATGGCTCTGGTATCCGTATTGGTGGGCCAGCAGTGTGGTGGCCGCACCCGGCATGGCCACGCATCCGATCTTTGTAGGACCTTTCACACCAATCACCACTTCTTATACCGGCACCTCATTCACCCATGCTTATATGTCGGGAGGGGGTATAACCAAGATCATTAATGACGCTACTACAACAAACCGCCCTGCCCTTACTTACAAAACCTGGGGCGCAGGCACTGTTTTCTTTGGGGGGATGACCACTGCGTCGTGGCATTATCCTTCCACCGAAGCCGCCAACCTGCGGAAGAATATGCACAGCTACCTCAGCGGCCTCTGTGCCCTGGTGCTACCCATAGAATTCACCAGCTTCCGGGCCGAACCTGACGAGACCGTAGTGCGCATTGAATGGGAGATCCAGGATCAGGAAAATGCCCTGCATTATACCGTGGAGCGCTCAGTCGACGGCATCGAATGGCAGCAGGTGGCCGTAGTGAACGCTGAAGAAAGCATGGGCGGAGCCCATCACTACACCGTGATCGATACCGATCCCGTGATCGGCAAGTCCTACTACCAGGTAAAAATGACCATGGACGACGGCCACTGGGGCTATTCGCCGGTCGACGACGTAGAACTGAAGGGCGACCTCACCGTATATCCCGTTCCGGCGCATGATGTCGTATTCGTGCAGGCCAACGGCGTTGCCCCGCAGGCCATCTTCGTGCATGACGCCTCCGGCCGCCGTGTAGAAGTAGAAACCTGCTCCACCAACGGCATCACCGCCCTCCGCATCGCCGACCTCACCCCCGGCATCTACTCCGTCACCTGCGTCCGCAACAACAACCCCGACACGCGCACCTTCATCAAGCAATGATCACTCCTATCATTGAGAAGTGATCCCTACAAAGTCTCTGACTTTGCTTTGAAACAATGTGCAAAGTCTCCGACTTTGCACCCCCTCCCCCGATCTCCGATCGGCACAACACCATTTAACGACATATTAACAATCGGGCACATACTTTGTTATACTCCCGGCTTTATCTTTGAACCATAAACATCTTCACATCTATGTACATCAAAACACTCGCCGTTGCCGCAGCCTGCATCCTCACCCTGCACACCGGCACCCTTCAGGCACAGGACCTGAAGACCGTCCTCACCGAACACTTCGCCGCCACCGGCGCCGAAGCACAGTCGAAACTCCAATCTTTCACCACCACGGGCAGTCTCAACCAGAGTGGCATTGACATACCCTTTAAACAGATCCAGATGCGCCCGGGTAAATTCCGTCTGGAAGGCACCTTTCAGGGACTCACCTTCATCCAAACCTACAACGGTACCGAAGGCTGGAGCCTGAATCCCTTCGGCATGAGCACCGAACCCGAACCCATCCCTGCTGACCAGTTGGAGGACCTCAAACTGCAGGCCGACATGGACGGCATGCTGTGGAACTGGGAGTCCAAGGGCTACCAAGTATCCCTCGACGGCACCGAAGATGTAGAAGGCACCTCCTGCTACAAGATCAGCATCGTGACACCCGATACCTCCACCTTCGTGCAGTATATCGACGCTGAGAGCTACATCCTGATCAAGTCGAAGTCCAAGACCAAGATGATGGGCGTGGATGTGGAAAGCGAAACCTATTTCAGCAACTACTTCGTACAGGATGGCATTGCTATTCCCGGCCGCGTGGAGAACCGCTATAACGGCATGACCGGAGAGGTCATCTCCATCACCAAGGTAGAATACAACCTGGCTTACGACGACGCATTGTTCAACAAACCCGGTACAAATTGACCGGAGGCAAGATAACCGAAGCGACAGGCAGAACCTGTCGCTTTTTTTGTGCCTGTTGTAAATAATAATTTAGCAATTATTTATATGCATTTTTTATAAATAATTGATTTAGTAGATTATATAAATTTTAAATACTATAGTATACTATGAAAAAAACGCTCCTTTTTACCACGCTGGCACTCCCCTTTCTGCTGCTTACGGTGCATACCACGGCATTGCAGGCACAGGGACAAACAGCCAACGCCACCCTGCTGACCGAGGCCACCATAGGGGCCATCGAGGGCAGGCAGATCGGTCCCGCCCGCATGAGCGGACGGATCAGCGCCATTGACGGGGTCGACAGTGACCCGAACATCATTTACGTAGGTGCAGCCGGCGGCGGGCTGTGGAAGTCCATCAACCAGGGTACCACCTACAAAGCGGTGTTCGAGGACTTCAGCCAGAGCATTGGCGCCATTGCCATTGACCAGCAGCACCCCGACACCGTATGGGTGGGCACCGGCGAACCGTGGGTGCGCAACTCGGTGAGCATCGGCACAGGTATTTACAAGACGGTGAATGGCGGGGAGAAGTTTGAAAGCATGGGCCTGCAGAACAGCGAGCGCATCGCCGGCATCCTGATCCACCCCGAAAACCCCGATATCGTATGGGTAGCCGTTTTGGGCGCCTTATGGGGCGACAGCGAGGAACGCGGCGTGTATAAAACCACTGACGGTGGTAAAAGCTGGCAGCGGGTGCTGTTCACCAACGCCTCCTCCGGCTGCCCCCCCCTAGCCCTCCACCCCACCGACCCCAACCGCCTTCTGGCAGCCATGTGGGATCATCGCCGAACAGCCTATGACTTCCGCTCGGGTGGTCCCGGCAGTGGACTCTTTGAGAGTACCGACGGAGGTGCTACGTGGACAAAAGCACAGGACGGAATCGACGCGGGCACCCTCGGCCGGGTCGCCGTCTCCTATCATCCGGTGGCACCTTATACTGCCTATGCACTCGTAGAAACCGCTAACTCAGCCTTATATACTAAAGGAGATAAAGATTCTAAATGGCTGAAAATGAGCACTCAAGGCTCAATGGGTGAACGCCCCTTCTACTTCAGCCTCATCGTGCCCGACCCATTGGAAGCTTCCCGTATTTACAAACCGGGATTCAGCCTGCTGGTGAGCACCGACGGCGGTAAGATATTCCAGTCCAGCTCCGTTACCGGCGGCGGTTACCACAGCGACCTGCATGCCCTGTATATAAGTCCGAAGGACAACCGCCTCATGTACCTGGGCACCGACGGCGGGGTGTATATCAGTCGCGACAAGGGTAACACCTGGAGCCATTGTGAGAACCTGCCGGTTTCGCAGTTCTACCACGTAAGTGTGGATATGGAATCGCCCTACAACGTGTACGGCGGTCTGCAGGACAACGGCAGCTGGCGCGGCCCCTCCTCCAGTCTGGGCGGCATTCAGAATTCCGACTGGGAGACGATCGGGTATGGCGACGGCTTCAATGCCTTTGCCGACCGTCAGGATCCGCAGATCGTATACTGGCAGTATCAGGGCGGCCGGGTATACCGTACCAATCTGCGGACCGGCGAAAGCAAATACATCAAGCCCTTCCCCGATGCCGGCACACAGGACCTCCGCTTCAACTGGAATGCCCCGGTGGTGTTCGGAAAGAAGAGCGGCTGGCTGTATATCGGTTCTCAGTATCTCTACCGCAGTAAGGACAAGGGTGACACCTGGGAGCGGATATCCCCTGACCTGACCACCAACGACCCGAAACGTCAGCAACAGGAAAAGAGCGGCGGCGTGACCATCGACAACTCTACCGCGGAGAATAACACCACCATCTTCACCATTGCCGAAAGCGCCATCGACCCCAACATTATCTGGGTAGGCACAGACGACGGTCAGGTGCAGGTGACTGCCGATGGCGGTAAAACCTGGCAGCTCTGCAACGCCCAGATCCCCGGCCTGCCGGCAGGCGTTTATATCAGCCATGTGGAGACCGACAACTTCGACAAGAACGGCGCCTATATCACGGTTGACGGCCACAGGAATGGCGATATGAGATCTTATGTTTACTACACTAATGATTTAGGTAAAACATTTAAAAGCATTGTTAATGAATCAGTTACAGGTTACTGCCATGTAATCAAGCAGGATCTTGTGAACCCCGATCTGTTGTTCCTCGGGACGGAGTTCGGGTTGTATATGTCCATAGACCGCGGCGCCAACTGGGTGCGGTTCAAGGGCAAGGTTCCGCAGGTGGGCGTATTCGACATGGCCATACACCCGCGCGATCACGATCTGGTGCTGGCCACCCATGGCAGGGGCATCATTATCATTGATGACCTCACTATCCTCCGCAACCTGACCCCTGCGCTGCTGGAGCAGGAGATGGCCTTCCTCCCCACCCGCCCCTATTATTTCCCGAAGGGCGGTATCACCCAGGACTTCCCCGGTGACGATGAATTCGTAGGCCGCAATGCACCGGGAAGCCCAATGGTAGTCTATTACATGAAGAAACGCCACGTGTTCGGCGAGATGTTCATGGAGATCTACGACAGCCAGGGCAAGTTCATCAAAAAGCAGCCGGCAGGTAACCGGAAAGGCGTGAACATCGTTTCTCTGCAAACCTCCTACCCGGCGCCGCGCGTGCCTACCTCGCCTGCGGTGCTGTTCGAAGCTGCCTTCGGACCGGCTTTCCCTGCCGGCGACTACACCGTGAAGATCATCAAGGGTACTGACACCATGAGCACGGTGATCACCCTCCAAGACAACCCGGCCAGCGGCCACAGCGCCGCCGACCGCAAGGCACGCTACACAGTGATGATGGAAGCCTACGACCTGCTGGAAGAGCTGGCCTGGCTCGACAATACCATCCTGGAGATCGGCACGCAGACCCGACAGCTTGCTGATTCGGTAAAGAACAAGGGCCTCCGCGCCAAGTCGCTGCAGATGGCCAACCGTATGGACGAACTGCACGGCTCCATCTCCGCCACCCAGCCCGGTGAGGGCGGACTGGCCGGCCAGGTGCGCCTCCGCGAACGCATTGCCGAAGTGTACAGCGCCGTTTCCTCCTACGAAGGCAAACCCACGAATGTACAGGCAGACGCCCTGAATAAATATCAGGCACAGGTAGATGCCATCCGCAAGGAACTGGCAGCACTGCAGTCGGGCGACCTCGCGGCCTACAACCAGGCTGTCGCTAAACTGGGACTGAAACCCGTGACCACCACTTCTAAAGTAGAGTTCCTCAAGTAAGCGGGATCCATAAAAAGAAAGGGAGCGCTCATCAGAACGCTCCCTTTCTTTTTTCATAGTGATCCTATAGTCTTACCACCAATCCGGCCTGCATAATGGATTTGGCCAGTCCGACCTCCCCATACAAACCGATGTTTTCGGTCAGATAAACGCGGGTACCTATGGTCAGGTCCATACCCAGATGGAAAAGTCCGTCAAAACCCACAGGCTGGTCATCCGGGTCGCCGCCGGTATAGTCGTAGCGGGCATTTCGATAACCCAGTCCAAATCCCGCATAGGGATCGAAGATCCCTTCCGGACGGCCGAAGTGGAAGTTCAGTCGGGCCAGAACGCTGTAAGAAGTATAATCCACACTGGTGTTATAGAAAATACTGTCGATCTCCCCATCCTGGGTCACGTAAGTGGCATTGCCGTGGGTATAGGCGAAGTTGACACCCAGTCCCACCCGGTCGCTCAGTGCGAACTCGGCCTTACCATACAGGGGGCCGATGACCATGGATTCCACGTTCTCCCCTTCTACGAAATTGAATACCGTACGGGTAAAGCTCGGAAAGCCATAACCGGCGGAAAAAGTAATTGAGGGCGCTACGGGGTCTACGGTGGTCACTTGTGCCTGAAGGCCTGCGGCAACGAAACAAAAGGCAAGCCATGTTTCGATACAGTATTTCATATGGCAGGTGCTTTTATGCCTGGAGTAATACATTCAACGACCATGCCAAATAGTACGAATGGGACTAAATCTATTTATTTTCTTATGTTAATATAGTTGTCATTTGATAATGTATGTTTTCTGTCTACTTTTACTCCCATATAATAAAAACATTTTTTTAGTCTAATGAAAACGAACACTATTCGCTCATGGGCAACTGGAGTTGCCCTGATGCTTACAGTGACTGCCTCCGCACAGACACTGTACACTTACAACAATGCCGAAACCGGCGCCCCCGGCACGGTTGCCACAGGCGTTACCGCCTCCAACCTGGTGGTAGTGAACGGCGTAACCACGCATAATGCATGCCCATCAGGGTTCATTACCCGCGATTGGCCAACCACCACCGGTGCTTTCGCAACCACTTACGGTGCCATTCAGGTGACCATTACCCCGACCCTGGGTTACAGCGTAACTTTTTCCAGCATACAGTTCGATCTGAGCCGCAACCCGCAAGGGCCTCAGCGTATGCGTTTCGCCTATAGCACGAACGGCGGCCTTACCTGGACCAACAACGGTGCCGACTTTACCATTTCTGACGGCTCCTGCGGTTCCGGAACCACCTTTACCTGGGATTTTGCCGACTTTACGGCATCTTCTCCCGTATTGTTCCGTGTTTACGGCTGGAATGCCAGCAACACCAACGGTCACGGCCGCGCTTACAACGGCGTGATCAACGGTACTGCCTGTCTGCTTCAGACCTTCTATGCTGATGCTGACGGCGACGGATACGGCAATGCAGCTGTTACCACTACTGCCTGTACCGCTCCTACCGGTTTCGTAGCCAACAGCACCGATTGTAATGATGCCAACAGCGGCGTTAATCCCGGTGCTGCCGAGATCTGTAATGACCTCGACGAGAACTGTAACGGTCTGATCGACGAAGGCGTTCCTACCTCTACCTGGTATGCTGACGCTGACGGCGACGGATATGGCGATGCAGCTGTTTCTTTAGTTGACTGTGCTGCTCCGGCAGGATATATAGCCGACAACACCGACTGTAACGATGCTGATAACACCACCAACCCAGGTGCTACAGAGGTTTGTGACGGTGTTGACAACGATTGCGACGGTTCAATTGATGAAAACCTGATCACTGCCGTGATGACCCCGGTAGGTGATGTGTTCACCTGTAAGGGTGATCCTTTCACCTGGGCTGTTGAGGAATGTGCAGGCTGCACTTACCAGTGGTTCAAGAATGACAACATTCTTCCCGGTGCCACCAATGCTAACTACAGCACCACTAAGCCGGCTTACTACAACGTTCAGGTAACGATCCCGGGCGGATGCTTTGATGTATCTGAATACTCACTGCTCACCACCCAGCTGAACCCGAACGCCAACATCTACAACCCGAACGGTCTGAACCTCTGCGCTCCGACACCCGGTACCAATATCATTGTAAAAGTGGGTTACACCGCAACCAATACCTATCAGTGGTATAAGGATGGTGTTCCTTACACCGGCGCAGGTGCTACCGAGTGGAGGATCTTCCCGACCGAACCCGGCGATTACTATTGCTCTATCACAGCTGCTTCAGGCTGTAACCGTATCACAGAGACCCGCACCGTGATCAACAGCTGCCGTATGAGCGCTGTAACGGCTCCGGCTTCTGTAGAGGTTTATCCGAATCCGGCAGCTGATATGTTCACCGTAGCCATGAACCTCGAAGGCATGGATGGTGATGCTACCCTGCAAATGGTGAATATCACCGGTCAGGTAGTATATGCCAACACCGTGCGCTTTGTAGGTGGTATCCTGGAAGAGACCCTGCAGGTGCAGGATATCGCCAGCGGTATCTACGTAGTTCGCGTAGTGGCCAACGGCCAGGCTTTCGATACCCGCATGGTGATCGAATGATCCTTTGATTGAAATTTTATCTGAAGAGGCTGTCCTTTTGGGACAGCCTCTTTTTTTTACTATAAAGATGACCGATCAATCTGCAGATATAAGGTGTTTTGAGGGCAAGCGTGATGGCCTTGGTGTCCCGCAGATCTCGCAGATGCGCGCAGATACATGCAATATATGTTCTGCGAATATCTGCGCGATCCGCTGGAGATAATAAGCTGATCAGCACATAAAACAGTTGACCCTTTTGGGACTGTTTCCTTTTTTGTATCATTGAAAAAAAAACCATGGAACAACCCATCATTGATCAGGACGAGATCCTCCACGAGGACGCTCCCCTGTATGCCACATTTTGGGAGCGCGTGGGCGCTTCGTTCGTTGACGGATTGATCATGATTCCCGTCATCATTTTCACCTACTACAATTCAATGTCCCTGAAAAGCCTTCCGCTCGCACTCGTTGCAGGTGTTATCCCGACGGTATATAAAGTGTACATGGAAGGAAAATACGGCGCTACCATAGGTAAGCGCAACATGAAGATCATTGTGCGCACTGCCGGTGGTGAAACGATCGGCATGCAGCAGGCACTGGTGCGCAACAGCCTGTATATCATTGCCATGGTGGTATCTCTGATCGACAGTATCATCGTGTTCGGATCGCCCGGATTTGAGGATGTGTCCAGCTTCGGTGAATTGAGCGCCTATCAGAATATCTACGGTATGTCATTCGGATTTCTACCGTCTCTCGTAATTCTGATCTCCGTGCTGTTCGTCGCTTTCGATAAGCACAAGCAGGCACTGCACGACAAGAT
The DNA here is from genome assembly GCA_036734545.1 of Chitinophagales bacterium. Taxonomy (GTDB): domain Bacteria; phylum Bacteroidota; class Bacteroidia; order Chitinophagales; family BACL12; genus UBA7236. The sequence continues at coordinate 5,729 of DAIMYJ010000054.1, read as the reverse complement.
CGCTAAAACGTATTGCTGTATCAGGTAAGTGGCACCG
>DAIMYJ010000054.1:3512-5592 GCA_036734545.1 Chitinophagales bacterium | reverse complement strand
CACATATCCTTGTCGTGCGGTTCCAGGCTCCATTTGGATTCCAGTAATATTTGCAGCAGTTGCGCCGGTGTATGGGCACGCGCGGTGCCGGAGGGAAATATCGGTGCGGCGTCGAATAATCCGAGCCATGCCAGCTTATCCATCACCACAGCATCCTCCACCCCCAAATAGCGCTGCAGACGTTCGCGCACTGTTCCGGCACCTTCCGGCAGGAATGCTTCGGTATAATCGGCCCACGTGAAATGCTGAGCGCCTTCCATCGTGTAGCTGTCGTCGGTCATGCCCAACTGCACGAATACATCCCAGGCGCGGCAGAAGCCACCCTTGCGCAGCGTTCCGCGGATAATGGTTCCTGTATCCTCCAATCCGTATACCGAGCGATAACTCAGTGAATCGCGGTTCGGATACCCTTCAAATATGCCATAGCCGGGCACCTCCATGCTGAGGTAATGGCTGAACAGCTGATGATAGGGAATGTATTTATACTTATGATCGCTTAAATATTTGGCTGTGCCCTGCCCGGCCAGCACCACGTTGCGGGGATTCCAGGTGAATTTATAATTCCAGGGGTTGGTATCGCTCTCCGGCGCTATCAATCCGCCGGTATAACTTTTGAACGACTCTATCACGCCTCCTTTTGCCTTGATCGCATCGATCAGCTGCATCGCACTCATGTGATCGATACCCGGATCGAGGCCGATCTCATTCAGTAACACGATCCCTTTTTCAACGGCCTGCGCATGCAATGCCTGCATGGCTTCGCTCACGTATGAAGCAGATACAAAATGCTTCCCCATGGCCACGCAACGTTCGGCGATCTTCGGATGCACGAAGGCGGGCAATAACGACACCACTACATCCGTAGCCCCGATCAGCTGCGCAACGAGCGCCTCCTCATCGGCATTGAAATACACCGCTTTCCCGTGCGCATGTCCGGCCACTTTCTGTTGCGCCAGCTGCAGGTCCAGATCGCCCACCGTCACCTGCCATTGATGCACAGGTGCTTTCTGCAACAGGTACTCGATCAGCACCGTGGCCGATTTACCTGCGCCTAATACCAAAATGTGTTGCATAGCTTAGCGCAAAATTACTACTTTAGTACGTAGGAGGAACGCGTATGGCCGGGACGATGCAGATCACCACTACCCTGCAGGTGTGGGATAACGACAAGGAATTTTCGAATGCCGAACGATCACTGATCGCTGCTGCACATGACGCTGTACGCCATGCGTATGCGCCGTATTCGCAGTTTCATGTGGGTGCAGCCCTGCTGCTGGAAGATGGCACCATCGTGCCGGGGAATAATCAGGAAAATGCGGCCTACCCTTCCGGCCTCTGCGCCGAACGCGTCGCTTTTTTCTGCGCGGGCAGTCAGCATCCCGGTAAACGAATCATCGCTGCGGCTGTCACCACCTCCTTCCCGCTCCCCCACCCGGTATCACCCTGCGGTGCCTGCCGACAGGTAATGGCCGAATACGAACTCAAACAGGACAGCCCCATCAAACTCTTCCTCTGCCACCACGACGGCTCCATCATCACCGCCAACGCCGTACGCGACCTCCTGCCGCTCTATTTCTCCGGCGAATGGCTGAAGAAGTAAATGCAAAGAGTCGAAGATTCGAAGGTTTGAAGATTCGAAGGTTCTATAAATGAGCTTATGGGTTACTCTGCGCCTCTGCGTGCCCCACACACATCACTCATGCTCAACCACAAACATCTCTGTTTGCAGTTCAGCACCGGCCTGTAATACTACCAGGTAAGTTCCTGCTGGATACAGTGAGGTGTCGATATGGAATACATCCGATTGGGTGCGATCGCGCTGCTCGGTATGAATGGTCTTACCGGTAACATCCGTGATATGCAAACGTATGTCATCCAGATGCTGTAAACGCACCTTCACATACACCGATGCATCGGCAGGATTGGGATATACCTGCATAACAGCAGGCTGCACAGGCTCTTCCGCAATCGGCGTATAATTGCCGATCGTGAATTGCAGGTAGATGAGTCCGCCGAAATCGGTCTCGAAATTCTTGATATAAGAACCATCGATATTCCGTGTGCGGAACCAGCCGCTGCC
>DAIMYJ010000054.1:0-3412 GCA_036734545.1 Chitinophagales bacterium | reverse complement strand
GTATACGTATCCTGATCATGATCTACGATACCGAAAGTGATATCGAGTGAGGTAAGCGTGGTTGAACCTGTATTGGTGATGCGCACGATGGGATTCTGACAGATCGGATTTTTTCGCGACTGCATATCATCATCGCTGGGTGCGATCACGGCATCCAAGGCCGCATCCAGTGCAAAGTTGGGTTCGCCATAAGTCACTAACTGTACGGAGGTAACATAGGTAGGTACAGAACCTGCACCATTCCAGGTATAACTTTCTGCATTGTAATCAAAGGTGTAAGTGCTGCCGGGTGTTACATCCGGAGTTAACTCATGATCGTATGTCCACACCTCTGCGCCGGGGCACCAGTTGGAGCGGTCATATACCCAGGTACCACCCTGCGGATACACCGGATTCAGATCACAGTCATCGCGCCACACTTCCTTGCTCCACACCTGCTCGCCGTCGACATACAAATAATGTTCACGTGAACAGAACTCTGCGCAATTGGAGGTGCCGCCGAAGCCGTGACCGGTAACGCGGATCTTCACGCGTGTATTTTCTGCGTCTGCAGGAATCGTCACTTCTTTCGGAACGGTTTGCTCATCGAATGAGGTGGCGAGACCGTAAGTATAAAAGCCATAATACACCTGCTCCACCGATTTCGGTTCGCGCGGCGGCGTGCCTTCGATGAACCAGAACTCGAGATCCAGCAGCTCTTGCCAGTTACCGGCACTCAGGTGCACGGAATCATGGAGGAGCGGACGATAATCGCTCACATCGAATGTCCAGGTAAATCCTTCACCCAGATCAAGACCGATACCATACGGCGTGATATAACGCGCCAGTTCATAGGTATTGATCACTTCAAAAGGATCGCTGTAATATTCGAGATCGAGGTTGTTGATCGTTGCGGTAGGTTCAACGGTGATGCTGTCAATCACTTCACCTTCTTCGTTGTAAATAAAGTATGTGTAGTCAACCGGCCACACCAGAACGGTATCCGTTGCTGTGGTGGGATCTGCCGGATCATAATACACCAGTGTGATCGGATCATTGGGCACATCGATCACAGTGAAACTGGAATCTACATGTGAAACGAAAGTACCCTGTTCGAATCGCACCACCGGACGATCAGCGCTCAGCACGCCGTTGCGGGTGATATCGGTAGCGGCCACCGGGATAGTGGTAGCGCCGATGAGTCCGAGATCATACATACCGGAAGCATCGGGTTCGGTGATGCCGTCGCCGTCATTGAACTGATAATAGAGTTTCAAATTACCGGCAAACGGATGCGCTGCATCCAGATCTTTGAACATATATGCGCTGATGGTGGCCGGATCGAGTTCTGCATTCCAGATCGCAAATTCATCCATGAAACCGGCGTATGATTCTGATCCGCCCCAGTTGCCTTTACCCAGGCGCAGGTGGTCAATACCGGTCATCGGTTTTGTTTTGCCGGTGCCTGAATGCCACAGGGCACCATTTTTATAGATCTTCATGCTGCCGGTGGCAGTGTTCTTGGTAAACGCCCAGTGCACCCAGTTACCCTCATATTCGGCGGCGGTAGCGGCCTTATTGATACGGTCGTAACCACCGTCGTTACCGGCATCCCAGTAAACGTTGGTATCGCTCCACGGGGTGTGGCTGTTGAGTACACGCGCGCCGGTGGAAGTTATCGCTTCGAAGGTGGTGCCGTTCTGCGGCTGGAAGGGTGCATCACCCATGGACCAGAAAGCCACCGTTACCTGATCATTCAGATCTGACAGCGGGTTGCCGGCCACATCGGCCAGATCGGGGGTGTGGAATTCGATGTATTTATCGTTGGCAGCGGCTGTCAGCACTCGGGTGTCGGCAAGCGTTTCGGCCTGCACGGCGAAGGGTGTTCCGCCGGCCGTATTTTGCCAGCTGATGTCGATCAAAATATTGGAAACACCATCCCAGTAGAACGGCGTAAGAAAATCCACTCCACTCCAACCCGCGGTCATGGTCACATCACCGGCAAACACTTCGGTGAGGCCCGACTCGAAGAGCGCACTGCTGAAAGCAGCCGCTGCTGTGTTCTTTACACGAATGCGGAGGTTATGCAGTACTTCACCCACAGCAAGCAGCTCAAGGTCCATACCGGTGATCTCACCGGCCGCCATGCCGGCAGCGATCAATTCTTCCGCAGTCCAGATCATTTGCGTCCTGCTCATGGGCTGAGCGGTATTGAATGGTGCAGCCGTAGTCGTATTGGGAGCGCCCACCACCGTGTTGCTCAAACTCAGCGTGTCGTCATACACAATAAAGTAGGTCCATTCCGGCGTGGCAATATACGTGGGCACATCAGAATAACTGAATACATCAGGCGCACTGCCGTTGGCCATGAACCACGGATGCGTGAGGAGGGTGCTGTCGAGGACACCGGTATGTTCGTAGAGGTAGGTATACGTGAGGTAGTCCCACTCGCCACATGCCGGACTTTGCGCGGGATTACACTTGAGCGTGTATTTCATCAGGATCTTTTCCACCGACAGGTCGAGGCCGGGGAGGTCGAACCAGGCATCCTGCGGGGAGCCGAACGTAAAGGTTTGCACTTTGATGGTATCGCCGGGATCAGCCTGCAATGCCATGGTAGTGATCATAAGGAAACTGAGGGCCAATCCTTTCAAGTATGCCGACATGGTTGTAAGTTTGGCACAAATATAGGCAAGCGGGCCGCTTTGTGGTTCAGTTTGTTGTCAAAAGAACGGTATACACAGGTGATCAGAGTTAGCGGCATACACAAATCATACGGCAGTTTGCATGTATTGAAGGGGGTTGACCTGCATGTTGCGCAGGGCGAGGTGGTGAGCATTGTGGGCGCTTCCGGTGCCGGCAAGAGCACCCTCCTGCATATCATCGGCACACTCGACAAGCCTGATACGGGCGAGGTGGTGATCAACGGCATGCACATCGGCAGTTTGTCGGAGCACCAGCTGGCGGCCTTTCGCAACACGCACATCGGATTTGTTTTCCAGTTCCATCACCTGCTGCCGGAATTCACGGCGCTGGAAAATGTGTGCATCCCGGGATATATCGCCGGACGTAAGGACAAGGAGGTGGAAGACCGCGCAAAGGAGCTGATGGCCTATCTTTCGCTGAGCGACCGTTTGCAGCACAAGCCCAATCAATTATCCGGCGGCGAGCAACAGCGTGTGGCGGTGGCGCGGGCACTTATCAATAATCCCGCTGTGATCCTCGCCGATGAACCTTCCGGTAATCTCGACACGCATAATGCACGTGAGTTGCACAGCCTCTTCTTTTCGCTGCGCGACACCTTCAATCAAACCTTCGTGATCGTAACGCACAACACCGAACTCGCCGATATGGCCGATCGCAAACTGACCATGCAGGACGGTCAGATGGTGTGATCTTTTTGGGGTGAAATGACCTGCAGTCCGGCGTGCAT
>DAIMYJ010000053.1:3977-20838 GCA_036734545.1 Chitinophagales bacterium | reverse complement strand
CATTGTGCGTCCGCCCCCCCCTCCAAAGGCCCAAGGGAGTCCTACGGACCGGCCTCCCCCATCCCGAGTACTCGGGATGGAGGAGGAGGTATTGCGATTCTAAACAAGAATATTTTCTGCATCAGTCTCGATACCCGATACTTGATACTCGATACTGCAAGATGAGCAGGTATGTGGTGACTATCATCCTCTCATTACTCATTTCTCATCCATTCATTAAATGCCGAAGGCCACCGGTGTGCGGTGGCCTTCGGAGTGATGTTATGTAAAGACTTATTAGCGTGCGATAATGCACTGGCGGTTCATTTGAACGTCGCCGGCCACTACCTGGAGCATGTAAACACCGTTCACGATCGCCTCATCAAGAGCGATCGCTGTGTTGATGGATCCACTTACCACACCTTCTGCGATGGTATACACCATGCGGCCGGTGATATCGGTAAGGCTGATGGTAGCCACTTCAGCAGTGAGTCCGCTCATTGCGATATTCAATACCGACTGTGCGGGGTTAGGATACACCAGCATAGATGCTTCTGCCAGACCTTCGCGACATTCGTTGATGATCGTGATGGTGGCGGTAGTACGGGTACAGTTATTCTCGTTGGTGATCACGCAGTAGTAGTCACCGGTTTCTGTTGCCTCATACTGGAAAGTAGTAGCACCGGCGATCTCCACGCCGTTCTTGTACCATATATAGGTATTGAGGTCGCCAAAGCTGGCTTTGATCAGGGCGGGGTTCACCACGCAGAGGTTGTTACCATCAGGCGTGCTGATATTGGCATTCGGGCTTTCCACTACGGCTACTGCCTGCACGGCAGAGAGACCTGAAGTACAGGTTCCGGTAAAGCCTTCCACCTGATAATATGCAGGTTTGTTCGTGGTGTAAGTAGCGGTGGTAGCGCCGGCCAGCGGACTGCCGTTCTTATACCACTGATAGCTGGTAAATCCAGCTGTAGCCTCCAGGGTCACTTCATCCGGCTTACAGAGAATGATATCTCCTGTCGGGTTGATGGCGATGGAGAGGTCAATACCTTCATCTACAAAACCATCGCAGTTGTCGTCAATAGCATTACAGATCTCTGATGCAGCCGGGTTGATATCGGCATTCGCATCGTTGCAATCGTTGCCGTTGTCGGCAAAACCTTCCGGTGCGGCGAAGCAGGTGAGGATGGATTCGGACGGATTACCAAAACCGTCGCCATCCGCATCGATGAAATATTCAAACAGGGTAAGGCCATCGTCGATGGTACCGTTGCAATCGTCATCCACTTCGTTGCAAACTTCTGCAGCGCCGGGATTAACGGCAGCATCGGCATCATTACAGTCGGTGTTATCTGCCACATAACCGGCAGGAGCGGCACAGGCCACTTCAGCCATAGCGGCATCACCGAATCCGTCGCCATCGGCATCCGCGTACCAGGTGTCGCCTGCGCCTTCATCCACGAAACCGTTACAGTTCTCATCTATGCCGTTGCAGATCTCGGTTGCACCGGGATAAATGGTGGCATCGGCATCGTTACAATCCATGTCGGAAGTGAATCCGTCGCCGTCGGCATCAGTGAACTGAACGGTTCCCTGTACATCAATATTCCGGAGAGTTGATATGCCATTGAGCGAACTGAATGCCGTGTGGCCGATGATACGGATGATCACCGGAGTATTGGAGGTGAAGTCATCCACATCCCAGCTCACTTCCGTGTTAGTGAAGCAACCGCTGCTGGCCACAGAGATGTCGGTGCCATTGTTGGTCCAGGTAGCGCCGCCATCGGTAGAATAAGCGATACGCCACAGAGCAGGGCCCTTCGGGTTGCGGCGTACATCCACGGAGATGGAGGTAACGGTGATCTCAAAGCCGGCATCCGGTGTGAGGGTAAATTGAACGCCCGGACGACCATTGGTGTATCCGGAGGTGGTGTGTTTGTTTGAGCTGAATCCGAAACCGCAGGCAGGGTCTTCCAGCAAACCGTTGTAACGGTTCAGGTTGGTGGCGGTCATGTTAGGAGAAATTCCGGCGTATGCTCCCGTAGGATCTTCGAGATAAGCATACAATTGTGCTTTCGATTCAGAAAACACGCACACTAACGCAAGGGTTAGTACCAAGTAGATTTTTTTCATAAGCAGTTTGATTTAAATTTAAATGTGCGTTACAGGTAATGTAATGGGCGCAATTTTACAGCGATATACGATAACGACTGAGATAGAGTTTTGTTTAATATGTCACATTTACCTCGTTTTTTTTCAGGCTTGAATAATATTAAATAAGGATTTCGGCTAATCAAATCGCCTTAATGTCGACACTTGTGGTGTCACAAGCTCGGGTGTTAATGCAGATTTTTACTGATACGTATAACTGTGTTCCGAAAGGCTGTGGCAGCCCGACGGCAACGGAAAGGGTGCCATGTATTATCTTTGCAACCGCACAGCGGGCCTATAGCTCATTCGGTTAGAGCAACTGACTCATAATCAGTAGGTGTCTGGTTCGAATCCAGGTGGGCCCACCTGATGGGGCGCACAATATCGTGCCCCATCACCGATCCGGCCGGCATTAGTATCCTTCAAACCAGCTGAATTTCTCCTTTACCACCACGTCTTTTTCCTTCCTGATGTGCTCCGCATAGGCTTTGGCAACAGGGGAAAGCTTCTTTTCGGCCAACCACACCAGATTCCAGGTAGAGCGGATGGGGAGACCCCGCAGGGGGATGATCTGCATCTGATTGTTCGTCAACTCGTTACGTATACCTATCAGGGGCACAATAGAAAACCCCAAACCGGCCATCACGGCCTGTTTTACGGCCTCATTGGAGGTGAGCTCGATCTTTTTGCGCACGTTGAGGTCGTGCCGGGTGATGTATTGCTCCATAGCTGTGCGCGTAGCTGAACCCTTTTCGCGATAGATCAGCGGCACCTGCTCCAGGAATTTTTTGGTGACCGCCCCCTTTGGCACCGCCGCATCCGGGCTCCCCACGAGATACAGCTTGTTTTGCATCAATTCAATTTTTTGCAGTTTCATCTTCTCCGGCATCACCGATACCAGCGAAAAATCCACTTCGTTGTTCTCCAGATTCTGCATGACCTGCGACTTGTTGGTCACATCCAGCTGCAACTCCACCTCTGCGTTCTTTTTCAGAAAGGAGGAAAGAAAATAGGGTATCACATATTTACCTGTTGACACGACCGATATCTTCAACCGCCCCGACAACTGTCCTTTATAGGCCATGGTGCGGTAGTTCATGGCATAGGCCTCATTCAGGATGTTCTCTGAAGCGCGGGCGATCTCCTTGCCGAAATCGGTGATGTAGAGCCGTTTGTTGATCACTTCGGTGAGGGGGATGTCGAACTGCGACTGAAAATTTTTGAGCTGGATCGACACTGCCGGCTGGGTCAAATGCAACTCTTCCGCAGCCTTTGTAATGCTCTGTGACTGCACGATCCGAAGGAATATCTGTAGCTGATGCAAGGTATAGTTCATAAGTTTTATTTATGGTTTATATTGCAAAGTTAAATAAAACAATATGAACAAGTCAATGCACCTTTGCGTCATAAACATCAAACAACAGCAACCAATGACAAGAATTACCATTGCAAAGGGCGACGGCATAGGACCCGAGATCATGGACGCCACATTGTCCATCATCCTGGCAGCCGGCGCACGGATCGAGATCGATGAGATCGAAGTGGGTGAAAAAGTATACCTGTCGGGAAACACCTCCGGTATCGCCAAAGAATCCTGGGACATCATCCGCCGCAACAAGGTATTCCTGAAAGCACCCATCACCACACCACAGGGTGGCGGATACAAAAGTTTGAATGTCACCACACGCAAATTCCTGGGCCTGTTCGCCAACATCCGCCCCTGTGTGAGCCTCCATCCCTTCGTTTCGACCAAGCATCCCAAAATGGATGTGGTCATCGTGCGTGAGAATGAGGAAGACCTGTATGCCGGTATCGAACATCAGCAAACAGATGAAGTGGTACAGTGCCTGAAGCTGATCAGCAGACCGGGCTGTGAAAAGATCGTACGCTACGCATTTGAATATGCACGTCAGTATGGCCGCAAAAAAGTGACCTGCTTCACCAAGGACAACATCATGAAGCAAACCGACGGTCTCTTTCACGCCGTATTCGAAGAGATCGCCAAAGAATATCCGGACATTGAAAATGAACACTGGATCATCGACATCGGCGCAGCCAAAATGGCCGACACGCCCGAAGCCTTCGACGTGATCGTGATGCCGAACCTGTATGGCGATGTTCTTTCTGATGTAGCCGCACAGATCGCCGGTTCTGTTGGACTGGCAGGTTCTGCCAACATCGGCACCGAATGCGCCATGTTCGAAGCGATCCACGGATCAGCTCCGCGCCGCGCGGGCCAGGATATGGCCAATCCCTCAGGCTTATTGCAGGGAGCGATCATGATGCTCAACCATATCGGCCAGGGCGATGTAGCGGAAAAAGTGCAAAACGCCTGGTTGAAGACCATAGAGGATGGCATCCACACCTACGACATCTATAAAGAAGGTGTGAGCAAACAAAAAGTAGGCACACGCGGATTTGCGGAAGCCGTGATCGCCCGCCTCGGACAAAAACCGGCACAGCTGAACCCGGTCACCTACGAAAAGAATGTGGCCATCCAACTGCCGAAATACACACGCCGCCAACCGAAGCAAAAACAACTGGTAGGTCTCGACATATTCGTACACTGGCCCGGTGAGGATCCGGAAGAACTGGCCTCCATCATGCAACAGCTGAATACACAGGAAGTGCAGTTAAGCATGATCACCAACCGCGGCATCAAGGTGTGGCCCGAAGGATTCAGCGAAACCTTCTGCACCGACCACTGGCGCTGCCGATTCAAACCCGATAACGGCGGTGAGTTATCCAAGGATTACATTGTTCGACTGCTGTCGGAAGCCATGCAGAAGAACATCGACACGATAAAAACGGAAAACCTGTACGCCTTCGATGGCAAGCCGGCTTATTCGCTGGGACAGGGACAATGATCCGAAAAGAAACAGCGGGAACGCAGAAACTGATCATGCGAATGACCTGTAAAAAAGTTAGGAGTTGACCGCTCAGTGCACCACCCCGGCACGGTGAGAGGCCGTGCCGGCGGTGTGTGCCACCAAAAGATCAGATCAAACACCGAACTACCCATCATTATTAAAACGCTTATGAACCAAACAGCAAAACACATCGCCGAAAACAAAAGACCCGGGCACACCAAAGCCCAACACAATGCCATGCCGGCACAACTTCTTTCTCTGATGTGCCTGACCGGCAGCATCGGATTCATTGTGATGGCCCTTAACACACAGGATGCGCTGACCAGACAGTTCAGCGTGGCCATGGCCATCATCGGCTTTGCTTTATTCTCTTCAACTATGTCTTCACAAAAAAACAAATCCTGACCAATATGCACATGCTCCAATCCACCAAACTGATCGAAGGCGTTTACACACCGCAGGAAGCGAAAGAGATCCTGATGGACCTCCTTGATCACGAGATCAATTTTTACAAGATACAAAACCTGAGCGCCGAGGTGCGTAATGGAAATCCTGATGCTCAGGCTTGGAATAAAGTACAGGAACTGAGCGCTGAAAAAGAACGCGTCCTGCAGATGATACGCAGCGCTTCCGAAGAAGGAAAAAAAGTGAACATCTATTCTACCGTACATCTGCGTCTGGAAAACTGACCTGCATCATGGCATCGGCATTCAGCGGAAGAACATTGCTCATAGCTACCAAACACGGAAAAGAATCCGTGATCGCACCGGTACTGGAAAAGGAGCTCGGTGTGCGCTGTATCGTTGCTGCAGATCTGGATACAGATATACTGGGCACCTTTACCGGTGAGATCGAGCGCGAGGGAGATGCCCTGTCTACCGTCAGAAAAAAATGCCAACTGGCCATGACGATGTACGGCTGCGATCTCGCCGTGGCCAGTGAGGGCTCGTTCGGTCCACACCCCTCCGCCCATTTTCTCCCTGCCGGCGATGAACTCCTGATGTGTTTAGACACCAAACAGGACCTGGAGATCGTGACCCGCGACCTCACCACCGACACCAACTTTGCCGCACAGGAAGTACACAGTCTGCCCGGACTGATGCAGTTCGCCGAACGCGTCGGGTTTCCGGAGCACGCGCTGATACTGCGCCGCAGTCGGACAGACCGGCAGAGTATAACTAAAGGCATTCGCGACGCAGAGCAGTTGCGATCCGTGTATAAAACCCTGCGCAGCACCTACGGACAGGCATTCGTTGAGACCGATATGCGGGCCATGATGAATCCCACTCGCATGCGCTCCATCGAAAAGGCGGCCCGCCAACTGGCGCAAAAAATGCTGAATACCTGTCCGGTTTGCACGACACCGGGCTTCAGCATCACCGAGGCGATCAGCGGTCTGCCCTGCGGCTGGTGCGGCACACCTACCAAAAGCGTAGCCGCCCACATTTATCAATGCAAACGCTGCGGACACCAGGAAAAAGTGATCCCGGCCGGACTTCAACCTGCTGAAGATCCGATGTATTGCGATATCTGCAATCCCTGATATATATATACTCATAGACCACCACCCCCGGCATCGGGCTAGTCCCCCGCAAAATGCCGAGGGGTGGCTTATTTTGGCCCCTTGCCGAACTTTATGGTTTCTTTCTCAATTTTGCAGGCATGATCCATTTTCAAAAGAAGATCCTCCGCAACGGGCTCACCGTTATCGTGAATGAGGATCACAGCACACAATTATGCGCCGTGAATGTTCTGTATAAGGTGGGTGCCCGCGATGAAACCGCTGCGCGCACCGGGTTCGCGCATCTCTTTGAACATCTCATGTTCGGCGGCAGCGTGAACGCGCCCGATTTCGATACCGAACTGCAGCTGGCCGGCGGCACTAATAATGCGTATACAAGCAACGACCTCACCAATTATTACGATGTATTGCCGGTGAGTAATATAGAAACTGCGCTGTGGCTCGAAAGCGACCGCATGCTGCATCTCGATTTTTCGGAACGCTCACTCGAAGTGCAGCGCAATGTGGTATGCGAAGAATTCAAGGAACATTATATCAACCGACCCTATGGCGATGTGTGGCACAAACTGCGTGAACTGGTGTATGAACAACATCCGTATCGCTGGCCAACCATCGGGTTGGAATTAAAACATGTGCAGGATGCACAACTGCAGGATGTAAAAGATTTCTTCTACAGATACTACCGCCCGAACAACGCCATACTGACCATTTCGGGAGGCATTAAAACAGAGGAAGCATTTGCGCTTGCGGAAAAATGGTTTGGCGATATCCCTGCCGGCGACACCTTTGACCGCAGTTACCCGGTGGAACCGGAACAAACAGCGCCCAAATTTCTGGCCGTGGAAAAAGATGTACCGGTGAATGTGATCTATAAAGCGTGGAAAATGCCGGGACGTGTGCAGCAGGGGTATTATGCAGCGAACATGCTTAGCGATATCCTTGGCTCCGGAGAAGGATCTCGCCTGCAACACGCACTGAAAAAAGAAAAGAAACTCTTTACCGATATCGCTGCCTTTGTTTCCGGCTCCATCGACACCGGCATGTTCCTGATCTCAGGTCGCCTTGCCGAAGGCGTCAGCTGGCAACAGGCAGAGGATGGCATTCGCGAAGAACTCGAAAAGATCCGCACCGTCGCCATCACCGATACTGAACTACAGCGGGTAAAGAACACGGTAGAGATGGACATTACCGGCAACAACACCGGTGTCCTCAACAAAGCAGAATCCCTTGCCGCCGCCGAGATGCTCGAAAACGCCGATCTGGTGAATACCGAGATGGACCGCTTTCTGCGCGTAACGACCGAAGAGATCCTGCACACTGCACAACATTTATTGACCGAAGAGCGCTGTAACACCATGCATTACGGCCACATCCAACAACACTGATATGCCCATTACCAGAACAGAAGCGCCGGGACTGCGTTCAATAGACCGGCTGGATATACGCAACTACCATACCCGCACCATGCCGAACGGCTCGCTGATGTATTATGTCACGGGCCTGGAACAGGAACTGATCCGCCTGGAAATGGTCTTCCACGGCGGGCGCTGGTATGAACCACAACAGGTGGTGAGCCGCACCGTATGCAACCTCATGCGCAAAGGCACCACTTCCAAGTCTGCCAAACAGATCGCCGACAGCATCGATTTTTACGGCGCACAGCTGGAAGTGAGCGGAGGACAGGATTTTACCTCTTTGGTGATCTACTGTCTGAATAAACACCTCCCCTATCTGCTGCCCATCGCAGAAGAAATACTCAATGATGCCGCCTATCGCGAAGATGAACTCGAGATGTTCGTCCAGCGTCAAAAACAAAAGCTGCGCATCAATGCACAGAACACGGATTTTCATGCCAACCGGAAATTCAATGCCGTGCTATTCGGCGAAGATCACCCATACGGCTACAGCATGACCGAATCCAAACTGGATACCCTGCAGCGCGACACACTGCTCGATTATCACCGCAAACATTATAATCCGGGCGATGCCGTATATTTCGTGAGCGGTAATGTCTCCGAAGGCGATCTCAACCTCATCGAACAAACGTTCGGCAAATATGCACCGAAGGGGAAGATCGTTTCGGCAACGGATAAATCCATCCATACCGATCCGCAACACAAATTCTTTATTGACAAGGATGATTCCGTGCAGTCTTCCGTGCGCATCGGCACCTTATCCATCAGTAAAACGCATCCCGACTTCCCGGACCTGAACGTGCTGAATACGCTGTTCGGCGGTTATTTCGGTTCGCGACTGATGACCAATATCCGCGAGGACAAGGGATATACCTACGGTATATATTCTTCTATTTCACATTATCGTCACGCCAGCTACTTCTCTATCGATACCGAAGTGGGTAACGAGGTATGCGCTTCTGCATTAGAAGAGATCTACAAGGAAATGGATCTGCTTAAAACAGTACCTGTCGAAAAGGAAGAACTCACCATCGTACAGAATTACATGATGGGCGGACTCCTTCGCGCCACGGATGGTCCGTTCAACAGGATCAATGTAGTGAAGAACATGGTCATGAGTGGACTGGATGCGCGCTATTTCGACGGACTGGTATCCGCCATTCGCAACATCACCTCAGAACGATTAATGGAACTGGCTAACCGCTATTTCGATCATGAGACGATGAAGGAAGTGGTTTGCGGGAAGAGGTGAGTGGTGAGTGGTGAGTGGGTGAGTGGGTGAATATTAATTCGACCACGAAAGCCTAAAAACAGAACCCTCATTTTTCATTCCTCATTCCTCATCCCTCATTCTTTATTCTTCATCCCCCTTCCGTACAACATCGTCAATCCCATCAGTTCTTCAGCCAGTTCTTTTCGGAGGTCACCGGCCTGCATGCGCCATTGCCAGTTGTTGGCGGTGGAGCCGGGGAGGTTCATGCGCGCATCGTTGCCTAAACGCAGCAGATCCTGCATGGGAACGATAGCGGTATGTGCAACGGATGCCCAGGCGGCGCGGATGAGGTCTTTGCACACATCGCGCCCGTCGCTATTCAGATATAACAGCATGTAGCGTTTATCTTCCTCTTTTGCCGACTGGAACCAGCCTAGTGCGGTATCATTATCATGCGTGCCGGTATATACCACACAGTTGGGTGTATAATTATGCGGGATATAATCATTGGCCTCACTGCTGTCGAAGGCGAACTGCAGGATCTTCATACCGGGCAGTTGGAAATGATCGCGCAATTCCACCACATCTGGTGTGATAAGGCCGAGGTCTTCGGCGATAATGGGAATGTCGCCGAGGGCTTTCTGTATCGCCTCGAATAATTTCTTGCCGGGTCCGTCAACCCACTGTCCGGTAACCGCCGTTGGCGCGCCGTACGGTATACTCCAGTAGCCTGCGAATCCGCGGAAATGATCCACGCGGATCAGATCATACAATTCGAGGCTGCTGCGGATGCGGTCTATCCACCACGCAAATCCATCCTCTTCCATCTTCGCATAATCGTAGATGGGATTTCCCCATAATTGTCCGGTCTCGCTGAAATAATCCGGCGGACATCCGCCCACCACCAGCGGTGTTTTATTGTCGTCGAACTGGAACAATTCCGGTCGGCACCAGGTATCGCTGCTGTCCATGGCCACATAGATCGGAATATCACCGATGATCTGCACGCCGCGGGTATTTGCATATTCCTTGATCGCATGCCACTGCCTGAAGAAGAGGTATTGCAGGAACGCCTGAAAGTCCATGCTTTCTTTTAATTCTTCCTGCGCCGCTTCCAGGGTTTTTGCATCGCGCAGTCGATATTCGTCCTCCCATTCATACCAGGGGCGATCATTGAATTTGCCTTTAAGTGCCATGAAGAGGCAATAATCACCGATCCAGGCCTCCTGCTTTTGCATGAACACCGCGTGATCGGGATGTGCAGCGGCGTCGAAGCGTTCAAAGGCTTTGAGTAATACCGCCATTTTAAAATCGATGGCCGTGCCATAGTCCACTTTGCGCGGATCCGCATCCTGCCATGCCGGAATGTCGGCGGCCTCGAGGAACCCGTCGGCACACAGCTGATCGAGGTCGATGAGATACGGGTTGCCGGCGTTGCTGCTGAAACACTGATAGGGTGAATCGCCATAGCCGGTAGGGCCGAGTGGCAGTATCTGCCAGTAGGTCTGGCGAGCGGTCACAAGAAAATCGACAAAAGCCCTTGCTGCCGCGCCCAGGGATCCCATGCCATAATTACCGGGAAGGGATGTAGGATGCAGCAGTACTCCGGATGCGCGTTTTTGCATAGTGGTGAATTATGATGCAAATAAATACAAAAATAGGATTGCCGTGCAAATACCTTATGAACGGATCACAGAATATAGTCCGTAGATAAGAAGTTACTTTTCCGGTTATCCAGAATGTCATTCACGATCTCGCGGTTCACGCCTGAATCCTTGAAAGCCACTGTGGTGCGGATGCTGAATACACGCAGTGCATCGGTCACGCTCAGTGTTCCTTCTGCAGAATCCTTGCGGCCGTTGAACGGATATTTATCGGGACCGCGCTGACACTGTGAGTTGATATTGAGCCTGCACACCTGATTCACCAGCGGATCAATGAGTTTGGCCATGGTATCGTGATCGGTGCCGAAAATGGCAGCCTGCTGACCGTAATTGCTATTCTTGATGTAGTGTATCGGCTCTTCGATATCGCGGAAGGTGACCACCGGTATCACGGGGCCGAACTGCTCTTCATGCCACACGCGCATCTGATCATTCACCGGGAACAACACGGCGGGATAACTGAAGCTCAGGTATTGTTCGCCGCCATGGGGGTTGATGATCTGCGCACCTTTTGCGCGGGCATCGTCGATCAATCCGCGGAGATACTCGGGTTTATTCTCTTCCGGCAAAGGTGTGAGCATCACCTTGTCGTCCCACGGCATGCCATATTTCAGCTTGCCGAGTTTTTCGATATATAACTTTAAAAATGCATCGGCGATCGTTTCGTGTACGAAGATCATCTTCAATGCGGTGCAGCGCTGACCGTTGAAAGAAAGTGAGCCGGTGATACATTCCGTTGCGGCGATCTCGAGATCGGCATCGGCGAGGATGATGGCGGGGTTCTTGGCTTCCAATCCGAGACATGCGCGCAGGCGGTTCGGTTTCGGATGCGCCTTGCGGATGATATTGGCCACGCGGCTGGTGCCAATGAACGCGAACACATCCACCTTACCGGATTCCATGATGGGCGTAACGATCTCTTTGCCGTCGCCATACAGCATGTTCACTACGCCGGCAGGAAAGCAATCGCGGAAACACTCCTGCAGCGGGTCGATGAGCAGCACACCATACTTCGCCGGCTTGAACAAAATGGTGTTGCCCATGATGAGTGCGGGGATGAGGGTGCTGAATGTTTCATTCAGCGGATAATTATACGGCCCCATACACAGCACCACGCCCAGGGGGCCGCGGCGTATCTGCGCATAAATGCCTTCTTCTTTTTGAATGCGCGACGAAGTGCGGTCGAGTTCCTTGAGTGCGTCGATAGTATCATAGATATACTGCACCGTGCGGTCGAATTCTTTTTCTGAATCGCCGCGCGATTTTCCGATCTCCCACATGAGCAGACGCACCACGCGTTCGCGTTTGGTCTTCATCTGCTCCGTGAAGTGGATCAAACAGTTGATGCGGTCCTTCACGGCCATGGTCGGCCATTCGCCACGGCCGAGGTCATAGGCGCGCACGGCAGCATCAAGCGCTTCCATAGCGGCCGAAACATCAAAATGCGGGAACTCACCCACATGCACGCGCTCGGGTTGACCATTGCGCATGATATATACCGGCGATACCACCTGATTGAAAGTGCCCTTCCAGGTGCGGAGCTCGCCGTTGACGAGATATTGATGTTGTAAGATCGGAAATTCGAGTCGTGCGTTCTCCGGGATGTTGTCTGTGGATGGATAAATATTTGCAAATGGGTTTTGAGCTGTTGTCATTTTATTGCCTGATGAATTTTGCGATCTGCGTTTGGTTGTCGCCGATCAGTTTGAGAAAATAATGCCCTGCGGCGAGGTGTCCTACCTGAATACTGTTACTGCCGTTGGCGAGTTGCTCACGGTAAACGACGCGGCCGGTCATATCGATCACTTCCGCGATCTGCCCGGAGGGAGCCGTAGTGCTGATATACAGGATATCGCGTACGGGGTTGGGGAACAGTTGGAGACTTTCGATCACCGGTTCGGACACACTTACGGGAGTGGTAATATCAATTAATTCGTCCTGCAAATTTCCCTCCACAAAAACAGCGAAGCTACGTGGCGGAATTTCGAGATATATCTGATTATCACCTTGCACCGTAACAAACGGATAAGGTGTAAGGCTGAAAATATCGGTCAGTGTATCGCCGGGAAAAATATTGGCGGTGTTGATGGTCTGATCCACTTTCAATGTGTTACCGCTGAAGTTGAT
This sequence comes from Chitinophagales bacterium, assembly GCA_036734545.1. Taxonomy (GTDB): domain Bacteria; phylum Bacteroidota; class Bacteroidia; order Chitinophagales; family BACL12; genus UBA7236. The sequence continues at coordinate 7,894 of DAIMYJ010000053.1, read as the reverse complement.
GGCTACCACCACTTCTCTGCCGCTCTCGGCATAACTCAATTGATAGATGAGTGAAGTGTTGGCGCCGCCGGAGATATAATTGGCGGTGTAAGGACTGGAAAAACGGCTGAGGTAATCCACGAAGGTGGCGCCATAGATGTAGCGTTCATGCGCTTCCATCAATCCGTTGATCACGTAGCGCAAATTCTCAGGTTCGTAATAATCCGGAAAATACACGCAGGGCACACCGAGTTTGTTGTTGGTCATGATGTAAGCGTATGCCAGCAGCGGATCATTATCGACCGGCTGACCGGGATCACGGAAGTCGTGGTTGTTCACGAAGGTGACCACGTTGAACCCACTGCCGCCGGCGCCATCCACGATGCTGGCGTTGAATACGTTGCGCACATCGTAGCCGAAGGCATCGCAGGCCTGCTCGAGGCTGTTGCGCAAAGCAAAATCAAATACGCGCGGGCGGATGGCATCGCGGGTATCGGCATCCATGTGGAATAACACATCATCTACCCATCCTTTCAAATAGGCTGCGCTGAAATCGTATGCTTCGCCAACCACCATATCGGGATCCTGGCCGGCATCATGCAGAACATCGAGCAGATCGCCCACGAACCATCCGGGAAAATGTTTGACGGCGTCGAGACGAAAACCGCGGATGTCTTCATCGCTCCATAAATATTTCGTGTAGTCGAATAAAATTTCCTGAGAGGAAGGAATGGTCTGATCCACATCATAATAAAACAACATCGCATCCCAGTCGCCACCCAGATTTGTAGGATTGCCATTCGGTTTGAAGTTCATGTAATTCATGATACCCTGACCGCTGGGCACATTGGAAAAATCGGTCATGGTCTGATAGCGGATCTGCGATTGAATATCGGCACCTAGTGCGCCGCTCCACAATCCGTACACAAAATGATCGGTCATATCGGCCAGTCCTGCGCCGCCGGTGTTCACCATGCGGAACCAGAGCGTGTCGCCGGCAGCATTAAAATCAGCAGCTGTTAAGGTGAGGGCAAATTCATCGGTGCCACAGCCGTTGTCGATAGCGGCATCTTTGCGTTTGCCGAGGAGAATGCTGTTGTTGGCTTCTCCGCAATCGGCACCGCCGTTCGGTTCCACTTCATCGGTGGGTGCGGTCACATAATCTGCGGCAACGGTGTTGGTCCAGAAAATGACCTGATAGGGTTTAAAATAAAAATTGGGATGCCCGCTGGCGGAATGGATCTTGAAATAATAGGTGCCTGCGCCATTGCCTGAAGTGCCGCCTAAAGGCAGATAACACTGATAACGATCGGAAGGGAATGGCTGGTCGCCGGCATCCACCTTTACGTAATTCATGTTCTCTATCCATCCTTCCACTGCACCGTTGTCTTCCCAGTCGCCGCCGTCGCGGTGATTATAGATCATATCGGCCACCATTTTCAGGCCGATGCTGTTGTATACACTTTTCAGGTTCTCGAATCCTTCGCGGTCGCCCCAGCGCGCCGGGCCGTAATCGCCGATATCATAGTAATCCCACACGTTGTATCCCATGCTGGTAGAACCGGCGCGCGACTTGGCCAGCGGCGGCAGCCAGATATGGGTGAAGCCGGCTTCTTTCAGTGCAGGTCCTTCTACGGCGAGGTAATCGATCTGGTTGCCGATGCCGGTATAGAAATACGGATAGTTCCAATTCCAGCCCTGCAGCATGAACTCAGGTGTTTGTGCTTTGGCGGTGGCCGAGATGGCCAGCAAACTGGTGATCATGGATAAGATCAGGCGCCCGGGTCGTGTCATCATCAGAATATGTAATTTTAGATCGGACGACAAAAATACCTATTCATGGCTTCAATACCGTTTAATGGGGTAAGGTTTGATACGGTCATGGGAATACGCATGGCACTTCTGCTCTCCCTGCTGTTTCTGTTTAAGGTTGCACTTCCACAAATGACCTTTCGGGTTACGGCGGTGCCGCAGTATTTCACACCGGTACTGGACACGGTTTTCATGGCCGGTGATTTTAACGGCTGGGCACCCCGGGATACCAATTATATGCTTACGGCCGAAGGCGATGATCTGGTGATCTCTTTCAGCGGTGTTGAAGGCGACACGTTCGAATTCAAATTTACACGCGGCAGCTGGGCGACAGTAGAAACGCAGGCGGATGGCGGCTTTTTGCCGAATCGTATGGAGATCATGGTCGACGGCACGGAAAAAACATACACCATAGCCGACTGGGATGATACGAATGGCAGTCATACCATCAGCGGGAATGTGTTCGAGCTGGATCATAATTTTTATATGCCGCAGGTGGACAGAACGCGCAGGATATGGATCTATTTACCGCCTGATTATTATACAACTTCATTTGATTATCCGGTCGTGTATATGCATGACGGGCAAAATGTGTTCGACAATGCGAGCAGTTTTGCGGGCGAATGGGATGCCGATGGCACGATGGAAACAATGATCGCCGGCGGACACACAAAAGCGATCGTGGTGGGTGTTGCCAATGGTGAGATGTATCGCATTGATGAATACAGTCCGTGGGAGCATGACACGTATGGCGGTGGTGAGGGTGAGGCATATGCAGCATTTGTGGTTGAAACGCTGAAGCCTTATATCGATGCGCATTACCGCACATTGCCGGATCGCGAGCATACGGTGATCGGCGGGAGTAGTTTGGGGGGATTGATATCGTATTATATGGCGCTGGAGTATGATTCGGTGTTTGGCAAGGCATTTATTTTTTCGCCGAGTTTCTGGTTTGATGATTCCGTGAATATTTTCACGCAGGCATTTGAAAAAACATTGAACTCGAAGATCTACTTTACGGCGGGTTTGTATGAGGATGTGGACATGGTGCCGGATATCGAAAGCATCATCAGTGATATGAGCGCGGTGGGTTTCACCAGCGATGAATACCTCTCCGTCATCCGCACCGACGGCGCACACAGCGAATGGTTCTGGAAACGCGAGCTCGATGACGCCCTCCTCTGGCTCTTTGAAGGTCAGATGCCGACTGATGTGCAGCATCTGTCATCTGCACTATTGGTCAGGTATGATTCTACTGCACAGCAGTTACTGTCAACAACGGACAAACCCATAAGGCTCAACATTTTCAACACCATGGGCCAGCGCATACAGGAGTCACCACAATTCACCGGCACCTTCAACTGCAACCAACTCACACCCGGCACCTATATCGCGTTGTTTGATGTTGATGGGGAGTATGGGGTGTTGAAGTTTGTTGTGCAGTGATGATTTTTTTTGCCGGGAAGGCGGGGAGGCGGGAAGGACATTACAAACCTCAATCAACTTTGTAAGCGGTTATTGTATTGCCCTTAAGGCGCTTTATAAAATGCAATCTTTCAGGAGCGGGATACAGAGCCATGAATAATCTTCTTGGTATTAGATTTACCATTTGCCACTATGGCGCGAGGGCGCAAGGGTAGCACAAGGATCAAATCTATTTTGTATGGAAAGTGTTTTTGCACCGTTGAGCGATGAGGAAGAAAGAATAGGAAACCTGGTGGTGCGATCAGCCATAATCGTGCATAAAAATCTTGGCCCCGGTTTACTGGAAAAAATTTACGAGTCTTGTCTTGAATATGAGCTCAAAGCCTGTGGCTTACATGTTGCCCGGCAGGTCAGAATTCCGTTAAGATACAAGGACCTGGAGTTTGAGGAAGGTCTTCGACTCGACCTTCTGATCAATGAAAAAGTTATCATAGAGGTAAAGGCTGTTGAGGTTGTAAATCCTGTATGGGAAGCACAAGTCTTAAGTTATTTGAGACTCACCGGTGCGCATTTAGGCTACCTGCTGAATTTTCATGTTCCGCTAATGAAGAGCGGAATTCGCCGCTACAAACTTTAATTCTTCGTGCTACCCTTGCGCCCTCGCGCCCTCGTGGCTAAATGACGCCTCTTGATGATACCAT
>DAIMYJ010000053.1:0-3877 GCA_036734545.1 Chitinophagales bacterium | reverse complement strand
TCCCACATCCTCCCAATAACACTACTTTTGTCCTATAATCTGTTTCTATGCATGCATTTTATGTGATCAGCCGCTGGGTTGCTTTGGGGGTGGTTTTACTGAGTTCTACTTATTTGTCCGCTCAGTCGGAAACCTTCGGATATATGCAGCCGGTAACGGTGGAGGGCGATACTACTATAGTAGTATTACGCGATCATTTTCTGGAACCCGGTATCGTCACCGAAGCTGACGCCGGCGCAGCCTTTAAATGCAAACTGAATAAAACCAAAGACACCCTGCGCCTCATCCGCACCGGCATCCCCATGCCCGCGCTGAGCACACTGAATATTAGCACACGCACCGCCGAACATACTCTCCTGCTCAAACGCACCCGCAAGGAAGACATCGTCTTCACCTTTGATCCCGGCGATAAGATCTATCAACAGGTATCCGTTGTAGGCGACCTCACCAACTGGAATCCCAACATCCTGTTCATGCAAAACATCAACGGCGTCTGGCAAACCACCCTCACCCTCAATCCCGGACGTTATCAATATCAGATCGTCGCCGACGGCAACTGGTTCCTCGATCCGAATAATCCCGTGCAGGTAGAGAATGGCATCGGCGGATACAACAGCCTCCTCGAAGTTGGCGCACGCAACAACACACCACTACCCTACATCACCCCCGCCTGGCTCGACTCCGCCAGCTATAACGGCAACACCTACCGCTCCGTAAATATTCAATTCAATTTCGACCACCGCCAGGCCGAAGTGATCGCCCTCTGGGAAAACACACGCGTGCAGGTAGACACCGGTAGGCGACTCAACGAAGAAACACTTATCGAACATCCGCACTGGCAGATCATCATCCCACAGGAAGCAGCCAATGCCGGCCGCACCCATCTGCGCATCTACGCCGTCGTGAACGGCCGGTATACCAACGACCTGCTCATACCCATTGAAAACGGTCGCGTGGTCACCGATGCGGCAACACTCAAACGCGATGACTTCCAGCGCTCCATCATGTATTTCCTGATGGTAGACCGCTTCAACAACGGCAATAAAAAGAACGACCAGCCCGTAAAAGACAACCGCGTGGCACCGCAGGCCAATTATATGGGCGGCGATCTCGCCGGTATTCAGCAAAAACTTGAGGAAGGCTACTTCGAACAACTCGGCGTAAATGCCCTCTGGATATCGCCGGTGTTTCAAAATCCCATGGGCGCCTATCAGGAATTTCCCGAACCGCACCGCTGGTTCAGCGGCTATCATGGCTACTGGCCTATTTCCCTTAGCAAGGTGGATGTGCGCTTCGGCAGCAACACCGAATTCAAAACACTCGTGGAAGACATGCATGCGCAAAACATGAACGTGTTCCTCGACTACGTAGCCAACCACATCCACGCAGAACACCCCTTATGGGCCGCACACCCCGAATGGTTCTCACCACTCGACCTGCCCGACGGCCGAAAGAACCTGCGCCTCTGGGACGAACAGCGGCTCACCACCTGGTTCGAACCCTATATGCCCAGCTTCGATCACGCACAACCGCAAGTGGCAGAAGCGTGTGCCGACAGCGCCATGTACTGGCTCACCAACTTCGGTATCGACGGCTTCCGGCATGATGCCACCAAGCATATAGAAACGGAGTTCTGGCGACTGCTCACCTACAAGATCAAAACAGAAGTGTCGGTTCCGCAGAACAAACCCATTTATCAGATCGGTGAAACATTCGGCTCCCGCGAGCTCATCGGCAGTTACCTGGGCAGCGGTTTGCTGGATGCGCAGTTCGATTTCAATATGTATTTCGATGCGCGTTCCGTTTTCGCTACGGCCGACCTGCCTTTCTCACGGCTCTCCGCCTCCCTGCATGAAACCTTCGACTATTACGGCTGGCATCATGTGATGGGCAACCTCACCGGCAACCACGATATGGCCCGTTTCATTTCGTACGCCAGCGGCGACCTCAAATGGGATGAGAACGACAAGGAAGCCGGCTGGAACCGCAAGATAGAGGTCACCGATCCGGTGGGCTATGCACGCCTGAAAATGCTGCACGCCTTTAACATGACCGTTCCCGGTATCCCCATCATCTATTACGGCGATGAGATCGGCATGCCCGGCGCCAACGATCCCGACAACCGACGCATGATGCGTTTTAAAGGATTATCGCCGCAGGAACTTTCCGTGCAACAAACCGTTCAACAGCTTACGCGTCTGAGAAGCACGCATATGGCACTGCTGTACGGCGATCTCATAGAGACGCCCGTCAGCAATGGCAGCGCACTGGATTATGCTTACCTGCGTAACTATTTTAACGATCATGTGCTCACCGTATTCCATAAAGGCAGCAGCCCCATGGAGCTCCGCATTACGCTGCCGGAAACCCTTTCCAACCTGGAGCCCAAAGCGCAATTCGGCAGCACGGTTAGCGTGGAGAACGGCGTGCTCACCGTTTCCAAAGCGGAAGGCAATTGCTTCGAAATAATTACTTTTGATGCCCGATAATCTATATTTCCATTTAAGTATGAAACTGAATCATCTTCTTGTATCCCTGATCACCGTATGTGTAATTACGAATGCTTCTGCGCAGATCGCCGCTCCCGAGTGGAGTAAAAATGCGGTGATCTACGAAGTGAATATCCGCCAGTACACCAAAGAAGGCACCTTCAACGCCTTCACCACACATATTCCGCGACTGAAGGAAATGGGTGTCGACATTCTCTGGCTGATGCCTGTGCAACCAATCGGTGAACTTAACCGCAAAGGTTCTTTGGGCAGTTATTATTCCATTCAGGATTACACCTCCGCCAATCCGGAATTCGGATCCATGAAAGATTTTAAAAAACTGGTGGATGAAGCACATAAGAACGGCATGTATGTGATCCTCGACTGGGTGGCCAATCACACCAGCTGGGACCACGAATGGATCACCGACCATCCGGAATATTATACGACCGATAAGAACGGCAAGATCATTCCGCCGGTGGCCGACTGGACCGATGTGGCAGACCTGAACTACGATAATATGAACCTGCGCAAGGCCATGATCCATGAAATGGCTTACTGGGTAAAGGAAGGCAACATCGACGGCTTCCGCTGCGACGTAGCCATGATGGTGCCGGATGCTTTCTGGCAATATGCCTTCAACGAAATGCGCGAGATCGAGCCGGAACTCTTCCTCCTCGCCGAAGCGGAAGGACCGCAATTCATCAAGGATGGTTTCAATATGGTGTACGGCTGGGACCGCCACCATGCCATGAACAAGATCGCTCAGCGCAAAGGCACGATCGACCACCTCGACAGCCTCATCATGAAAGATATCGCGGCCTATCCGAATGTGGCCATGTACATGAACTTCACCAGCAACCACGATGAGAACAGCTGGAACGGTACGGAATTCGAACGCATGGGCGAAGGCGCACGCGCATTTGCCACCGTATCTGCTACCTTACCCGGCATGCTGCTGATGTACAGCGGACAGGAAGTAGGCCTCGACCGCCGACTGAAATTCTTTGACAAAGACAGCATTCAATGGGTGGACGACAAACAGTTCACACCTTTCTATACCAAACTCATCGAGATCAAAACCGAAAATCCCGCACTCTGGAACGGTGAGCACGGAGGTTCCTATCGCCGTGTAGCCTGCGAGGATAAAGACATTTACATCTTCGTACGCGAAAAAGGCGATAACAAGGTAATGGTCGTAGCCAATCTCAGCGAGGACATGAAGCAGATCTACTTCAGCAACGAACCGGGCAAATACGTGAACGCCATGAACGGCAAAAAAACCAAAGTAAAAGCCAACGCCAAAATGAGCCTGATGCCCTGGGAAGTGAAGGTGCTTGTTAGGTGAGTGGTGAGTGGTGAGTGGTGAGTGGTGAGTGGAGAGTGGG
>DAIMYJ010000052.1:0-20890 GCA_036734545.1 Chitinophagales bacterium | reverse complement strand
GCTGCGACAGCCCAATGGTTTTGGCTCCACCTTTTGCCATCAAAAGGTGGAAAATGCGTTTCGAAGGATAGTGCCGAACTTTGTATTCCACCAATGCAGTAATGAAAATCTCTCATCAATCAAGGCTGGAAATCAATGCATTTGAACCTTTAGTTATAAGTAGTCCCCCGTTTAGAGTTAACAGGTATTACATTTTGATTGCGGCAGGCAGATACGGTACCGACAGAGAATAGTGTGCTGCTACAGGTTAGGATGTGTGGCCTAATAACTGTGCAGGCGAACCCGGGATCAACGTTTTTTATTGCTGAGTAATAACATGATCCACCCTGCAATAAAACTTAATCCCCCCAGCGGGGTGATAGCGCCCAACCAGCTCATGCGCGTGCCAAACAACCACTCTGAAAGGGTGAGCAGGTAAAGGCTGCCGCTGAAGATGCATATCCCTGTGAGGAATGCAATGGTCGCATTGCGCGCATGTTTGCCATGCATCTGCGCAGCCAGAAGCCCGGTTGCCAGCAGGGCAAAGGTGTGATAGAACTGATACCGCACCGCCGTATCGAAGGTAGACAGGTCGTCGGCAGCCACTTTGCCTGCCTCAGCCATGGATTCCAGTCCGTGTGCCCCGAATGCGCCGATGGCTACAGCGGCGGCGCCGGAGAGGGCCGCGATGCGAATGATGCTTTTTGCCTCCATTTTTCTGAATGATGTGTAAAGGTGAATACCCACACCCATTCCTGGGGTGTAGCTTTGCAAAGGTATACCATGACACGGAAACGCATAATCATTTGGGGCGCATCCGGTGCTGCTGTCATTATTTTGATCGCAGTCTGGTTTTTCTTTATCCGCACACGCTACACCGGTGTGGTCAATGCCATGCCGGATGATGTGGTGTGTTTCTTCGATATCGGGCAGGACCAGGCATTTGATGAGTTCGTTCGCCGCGAAGCGGCTATGCAGTCACTGGCGCAGCTGCCCATGTTCGGGGATCTCTTCCGGGACTACACATTGTATAGGGCTATACTCGCTTCACATCCCGATCTCAAGACAGACCTACAGAACAACAGAGGGTTGGCAGGAGCGTTTGCTGCCGGGAAGGATGAGGTAGACTATTTATTCCTGCTTGACCTCCGGGAGGCGCGTCGATTCAAGGAACGATCGCTGGTGCCGGAACTGGATGGACATAAGCCGCGTGTTTCCAATCATGTGTTTGAGAAGGAGGATGTATATGAGTTGGAATATCCCGAACTGGGACTGTCCTTTTCTTTTGCTTCCGTAAATGGTGTATTCATGTACAGCACGACACCGGTGCTTATTGAGAATGCCATCCTGCAACTGAAAAAAGGTGACCCGGTAAGTGAACAGTCGGCTTACAGCGCAGTGGAGTCCGCTATGGAACCTGCACCATTCACCTTTTTTATTCATCTGCCGCGTATGGCGGAATTTCTGTCGCGCTTTTCCGGTAATGCCGGTTACAGCGCGATGATGCGTGTGGCTGATTATGCTGATTGGCTCGGCCTGCAGATCACGGCTAAACCTACCGGCTTGCTGGTGAACGGATATTGCGCAGCAGACGGCGACAAGCAGGCCACACTCGCGCAATACACTGGTACCTACAGTGCTGATATGCATCCTGCAGTGCCGGGAAATACAGCTGTGCTGTATCGCGTGCTTACCGATCAGCTGGCAGAGAAAGCATCCGCAAAAATGCAGGGTGAAGCCCTGAACAGAGCATTCTTTGACGATTGGTCGGCCTGGATGGATACACAATTGCTGGTAGGTATTTCCGAGTCGCTGGATCCCAACTATCTCAAACGGGCATTCGTGATCATACCGGCAAGCGATCCTAAACTGGGGGCCTCCAAGATCAACCGACGAACACTGAATGATTCGCTCGTGTACCGGGATATTCCCGTGCTGGAGCTGGAGGCAGGAGAACTCATCGCAAAACTGTCGGGATTTCCTGCGCCGGAGATCTGTTATGGTGCATGGTTGTCGGATGCCCTGGTGCTGACGTTCGACAGGCAGCAGCTCATGCAAATGATCGATGCCTCCCTGAACAGGACAACCCTTGAGCTGACGGCCGATTACCGGGATTTCAGGACGGAGGTTTCTGCTTCATTCAATAATTCCATTTATCTGAACCTGGCATCCTGTGAGCAGTTGTTGCGCGGTCGGATCAGTGATAAACATGTGGATTCACTGCAACAGTATTTTGGCCTCTTGCGCATGTTCCCGCGCATGGAAATGCAGTTCACTGCAATGGAGAACGTGTATATGGTGAATGGTTTCATCAGCTATAGCACGGGTGCTGAGCGCAACACCGGATTGTTGTGGTCTACGAATATGGATGCACCGATTTTGCGCGGACCTTTTACTGTGTTAAATGAAATAACCGGTCAGCGCAATATCGTGGTGCAGGATACCGCTCATGTGCTGTATCTGATTTCGGCCAATGGTGATGTGATCTGGAAAAGGCCCTTGTCATCACCTGTGTTATCGGGGATGCACGAGGTGGACTTTTACGGGAATGATAAAACACAATTCCTTTTCAATACACGTGAGTCCATACACCTGATCGATATACATGGCGAGCCGGTGGAGGGATTCCCGATCACACTGACCACCGCGATGACTGCTCCTGTTTCGGTATTCATGGCGGCGAAGAACGATTATCGCTTCTTTGTGGCCTGTGAGAACAATAATATTTACGGCTATTATAAGGACGGCAAGCCTATTGCCGGCTGGAATCCGCTGCGCAATGCGGGCAGGATCACTTTGCCTTTGTTCACGCTGCCAACAGCAAAAGGTCAGGCCATAGGGTTTGTCCATGGCAGAGGTATAGAATTGCGCAATGCAGCCGGCGCCGGATTGCTGAAATTACCGATGACCATACCACCCAGCGAATGGTGCCGTGTGGATTCCGCGTTGTACTATATGGATACCACCGGAGCAGTGATGATCGTCAGCAGCAACCTGTCATCCGCAGCGGTTGCCGGCTTTGGCCCGGAAGCAGTGGCCCGGTTGATACCGGCCCCGGTCGACAGCATGATGGCTGTGATCGCGGAAGTGGATGGATATGTGAAAGTGCAGCACATCAATGGTGAGCTGGTGTGTATCGCAGAGCCGGCCGGTACCCTGACAGGGCTGGTGGCTTTGAAACACAAGGAAAAGGCCTATTTCGGCTATACGCTGTCCGGCGGATCTCTGGTGTTGCTGGATACCAATGGCAAGCCCCTGCCGGGATTCCCGCTTCAGGGAACCTCCGCGGTGCTGATCGATGACCTTACGCAAAGTGGTGATAACATCTTGATAACTGCAGATGGCAACCGCATTGTTGCCTATCGCATTCAATAGTGCAGTAATTTTACAGGCAGAGCAAATATTGAGTTTTATGCCTGTTTCATCCACGCTGTTTTCTCTTCCCGGAACCACCGCCGTGTATCATGGTAAAGTGCGGGATGTATATTCCATTCATGAGGATTATCTGGTGATGGTGGCCAGCGACAGGATATCGGCATTCGATGTCATTTTGCCGCGTCCGATCCCATATAAAGGGCAGGTGTTGAATCAGATCGCCGCGTATTTCCTGGAGGCGACGCGCGACATAGCGCCCAACTGGCTGCTGTCTACACCCGACCCGCGGGCATCCATCGGTTTGAAATGTGATCCTGTAAAAGTGGAAATGGTGATCCGCGGATATTTGAGCGGACATGCATGGCGCGAATATAAAAGTGGTAAACGCATCATCTGTGGTGTGCCCATGCCGGATGGGATGAAGGAAAATGACCGCTTTCCTGAACCGATCATCACGCCGACCACGAAGGCCGCTGAAGGACATGATGAAGATATTTCCAGAGAGGACATCCTTAGACATGGCCTGGTGAGTGAAGCGCATTACGTGCAAATGGAAGCCTATACCAGAGCCTTGTTCGCCCGCGGCACCGAGATGGCAGCGCAACGTGGATTGATACTCGTAGATACCAAGTATGAATTTGGTCTGTATGCCGGTAAAGTGATGCTCATGGATGAGATCCACACGCCGGACTCATCCAGGTATTTTTATCTGGATGGTTACGCCGAACGCCAGGAAAAAGGAGAGCACCAGAAACAATTATCCAAGGAGTTCGTGCGGGAGTGGCTGATCGCCAACGGTTTTATGGGGAAAGAAGGCCAGACGGTACCGGAAATGCCCGACGACTGGGTGAACACCATTTCCGGAAGATATATTGAACTCTACGAACAGGTTACCGGCAGAAAATTTGAACGGGTCGACAGCACGATAGAGGAGATAGAACAAAATATCGTGGCAGGCCTGCGTGCCCTGAAAGTGTTCTGATCATGTGACCCCGACTGGATTCGAACCAGTGACCCTCTGCTTAGAAGGCAGATGCTCTATCCACTGAGCTACGGGGCCTTGATCTGAGGCCGGCAGTAACCCGGCTCAGGTGCAAAATTACGGAAACCCCGCTTATTCAGAAGAGATACCCTACGGAGATACCCGGATTCGCCAGGAAGAATGCCCGCGCATTCGTGACCACATAGTTTTGCGGATAGATATACCGATCCTCCAGAAAGTAGAAATTACTGCCGAACGCATCCTCCGGAAATGTTGCATACTGTTCCGGATTGTTGAACAAGATACCTGCCTCTATCATCAGGTCCAGGGTGATCCTGTCGAGCAACACATATTGAGTGCCGATATTCACAGAGATACCGTAGGCACCGCTTTTATCAAATTCGTAGTTGGCCATCTCCGGGGGGATGGCAACGGGTTCATATGGACTGTTTTTCAGCTCTGTTCGAAAGGAGTATCGGGTGAAAAATAAACCTGCGTGCAATCCCAATGGGGCAGGGGTGGGCGTATAATAGAATTGCATGCCGAGCGACAGCATATGACCGGGTGCATCGATCTGCAGCATATTGATCGTGTCGTACACTTCATCATAATACGTTTTGTTCACCTGCACGTGATATGGGTTATACCGCAAGGCAACGCTGAAGTTGTCATCCAGTACGGCCTCCACCTGAAAGCGAACCAGATGCATCATGTCCAGTGCATCAAACTGCTCGGTGAAAAGATCATCCACAAAGTTGCCGCCACTCAGCACTTGGGTGAAATTGTTGGCCGGTATATATCCGATGGAAGGAATGATAGTACGCCCCTGGTAGCCCACGGCCTGGCCATAGGTATGCGTACACAGGAAACATAACAGAAGTATTACCAGGTATTTCATAGGGAAGGGTTATTTGGATTTCGACAGATCGAACAACATTTCATAGGTGTGCGCATTCAGAATGGCTTTAGAGTCATTCGCATTCAGCAGGTCGAATTTGATCACATTGGCCTCACGCGTTCTCACATTGTATAGCAGGCTCAGATAAAAGAACTCGTATTCGGGCGCTATCAGTTCATATATTCCATAGGGCAACAGTGGCACGAACACCGGCGAGAACAGGATGGCCAGCACGGGGCCAAGCACTTTTTGCTTCGCGCGAAGCGAAACGACACCGGTCCACAGAAAGTAATCGGTTTGGTATTTCGATGCCAGAGAGTCTACGGCCGGCTGGTTATATCCCGGCAGGTTGATGGTGCCGAAATCGAGTTGCTCTGAAAACCACTCGTTCAACTCGGTCATGTCGTTGAAGGCTTCTGCACTTTGGCTGCTCATGGCCAGCGGATCCAGGACCGTAAGTTCTACACCCAGGAGTTCGGCATTTTTTTGCAGGATATCCAGATAGTTGAGTTCGCCTTCCTCCCCTGAAACATATTCGATCGAGTTGCCTTTGCGGAGGTCGATGCGGCGATAAAATGGATTCACCACCACAATGCGCTCGGCGCCGATGTCTTTGCCGCTATAATAGTCGCGCCTGTCGCCGCGGTCCTTGATCTTAAAGCCCATTCGTCGCAATTCCTTCACTTCCTGTTCCCGCATATCCCGCGCTGTCACGGCAGTATTCCAAAGGTTTCGGAAGTCTTTATTTTCCCAGTAGTCATTGAAGGCATACAACAGGTGTTTCTTGTATTTGTCTACCTGTGTCTTTTCCTGCGTGGTGCGCTTATTGCTGACGGTCGCCTTCCGGGTTTTAACGGTGGTCTTCTTGCTTGGTGGTGTTACCTTCAGTTTGGGATTGGCGATATCTGAAAGCAGATACAGGCTGTCTCTGCTGATCGTTTTCCCGATCAGGAAATCGTCTTCGTCGTTAAAATGATAGAACACCAGATCATTTACCAATGCCTGACATTGATCGAGGATATCAGAATCCTGCGGATTGCGGAGGAATAGCGAAAAGTTATACTCCAGCGCCATCACATTCAATTCCACATCGGTGATCGCCCATAGCAGAAAATATAGTTGCTGTTGCTGCCCCTCGTAGTTCTCGAACCGCGCCTTCTCTGCATAGGCTTTGTCTTCTTTGCTGTTCCTGAATTTGCTGAAGGCTGTCAGCGATTTGCCGATGATCTTTTCCAGATACACATTGCCGGGGTCTTTTTGTAATCCCAGATAACTCAGGTAGATGGCATCCTGAAAGAAATGATTGTGCAGATAATACATCGGCAGTTCATAGCGCGCCACATTGCGTAGGGCTGTAAACTCTTTTTGGGAAACGATGAATGTAGACCGATTACCCAATTGCAGGGAGTCCAGCTTGTCGATCATGGCCGCACGCCTTTTCCCGATGCTGGGGTGTGTGCTCTTCAGGGCCTCCTTGTAGGATGGCAGTTCAGGCGTGCCCGTGATCCCTTTGATGGAATCCAGCACGAGATTTTTAGATATGACGTAGTTGTTCCCTTCGAAGAAAGTGATGTCAAATGGAGCGTTTTCATACGGCAGATAGGCATATTTCAGGACATCGAAAACACTGTTGAGCGAATTGGTGTCGGAGGCATACCGCGTCGTGAGCAGGAGGTCCATGCCATAGGCATCTGCATCCGTTTCCAGTTCCTGGGAATAGAGGTTCTTTACGATCGTGTTCTCATCGAATGACGATGATCGCTTCAGCAGCACCTTGTCGCTGGATTTGCGTGAAACCTCACTCGCTTTTACATAGTAATCAAGTCCATGATGATGGGCGATGTGACCGATCTCATGTGCCATGATATAAGCCAGTTGTGCTTCGTTGTCGAGCATCGCGATCAGTCCCATACTGATGAAAATGTTGCCCCCGGCGCCGGCAAAGGCGTTCACCACAGGGCTGCGGAGTAAGTAGAAGTTGACCTCCGACCGCAATTGCGGATTGTTAGCCAGCAAAACATCCGCCACCTTGTCGAGATAGGCGTTGTATTCCGAATTGTATAGTACGGTGCCGCTCCGCATCATCTCATCTATCCCGAACCCACTTTGCAGGTAATATTGTTGCTGGATCCTGCGCTCTCGTTTGGTCAGTGTATCAGGAAGTTCCAGAACCAGGGATTCAAACTTGCTGGCGGATGGCGTAAATACTTCATCAGGCAGTGTCCCGCTGTGCGCGATGCGGGTGTAATTTCCATTTTGACCATTAGCGCATTGTAGAGTCAGCCAAAGCACAAGGAAGGAGAGGAGTCTCATGATAGGGGATGGTTTTCACCACAAGTTTACTGAATTAAAATAAAAATCGCCGCCCATATGGACGGCGATTCATTACGAAATTTTCGAACCGATTGAGTATTAACCGCTTACGGCTTATCCTGAGTTCGCATATGGCGGATTCCGGTATTCCACATGGTGAAGCTGATCCAGTCGGCATCCTCTTCAATTTGTTTGGCCAGCGGTTTGCCGGCACCGTGTCCCGCCTTCGTGTCGATGCGGATCAAACAGGGTGCATCTCCGGCCTGTGCCGATTGCAGTGCAGCGGCAAATTTGAAGCTGTGTGCAGGCACAACCCGGTCGTCATGGTCTGCGGTGGTCACCAGCGTAGCCGGATATTTGGTGCCGGCTTTCAGATTGTGGAGCGGACTGTATTTGTAGAGGTAGTCAAAGGCTTCCTTCGAACTGTCGGCGCAGCCATACTCCACAGCCCATCCCCAGCCTACCGTGAATTTGTGGTAGCGCAGCATGTCCATCACACCTACACCGGGCAAGGCAACGGCGAACAGATCAGGGCGCTGTGTCATACAGGCACCCACCAGCAGGCCGCCATTGGAACGTCCCTGAATGGCCAGTTTGGTATTAGAGGTGTATTTCTGGTCGATCAGATACTCGGCAGCAGCAATGAAGTCATCAAACACATTCTGCTTCTTTTCGAACATGGCGGCTTTGTGCCATTCTTCTCCATATTCTCCGCCACCGCGGATATTGGCAACTGCATATACAAAACCTTGTTCCAGCAAGGTGGCACGGGAGATGCTGAAACCCGGTGTTACCGAAATATTGAATCCGCCATAACCGTATAACAAACAAGGGTTGCTGCCATCCATTTTAATGCCCTTCTTATGCACGATGAACATCGGCACTTTGGTGCCATCCGGACTTTCGTAGAATACCTGCTTCATCACATAATCATTGCTGTTGAATTGGATATCGGCTTTCTTATACAATTCGATGGCGCCTGAGCGGATGTCGTATTTATAAATATCTGAAGGAGAAAGGAAGGTGGTGAAACTGAAGAACACAAAGTCGTCATCCTTTTCGCCAAAGAAGCCGGAAACCGTACCGCCAACACCATTGTTCGGGAGGCCGATCTGCCGCTCCGGATTGCCGCTCCGGTCGAACTGGATCACCACCGGTTTTACATCACGCAGATAAAAGGCAAACAACTTTCCGCCGGCCAGCGACACATTGCTGAGCAGTTCCTTTTGTTCGGCAATGACCTCTTTCCAGTTTTCGGGTGCGGGGTTTTTCGGGTCTACACGAACAACACGGTAATTCGGTGCATTATAATTGGTCATTACAAGTAGGTCATCACCATCGTTGTCGAGCACGCTATATTCATGTTCAAAGCCTTTGAATAGAACGGAGAATTTGGATTTGGCATCGCGCAGGTCCTTCCACAATACTTCAGTACCGGAAGTGCCCGGACTTACATAAATGAACAGGTAACGCTCGTCTTCAGTGGTTTGCGCACCGAAATAGTACTTCGGATTTTTCGGATCGGTGTAGATCTCTTTGTACTCCGTTTCATTAATAAAAAGTTTATGAAAATACACTTTCATGTTCTCGCTGGTGCCGGTATAAGTTTTATCAGGTTTGTCGTAGGCGCTGTAATAGAACCCGTCGCCCTGCCAGGCGGCACCGCTGAATTTTGTCCATTCTATTTTGTCCTGCAGCATGGTGTTGGCCGCTACATCTTTTACATACATGGTTGCCCAGTCGCTGCCGGCAGCGCTTTCGTTGATCGCAACATACTTGCGGTTGTTGCTGAAGCCGGCGAGTGATTGTGTTACCGTGCCATCGGCAGATAAACTGTTGGGGTCGATGAACACTTTCTCTTCGCCCTCCAGCCCCTTGCGGTAATAGGTTACACTTTGGTTTTGTAAGCCGTCATTTTTCTGATAGAAATAGAATTCACCACTGCGGTAGGGTGTCGACATTTTCGGATAGTCCGCGATCTCGGTCATACGTTGTTTGATCTGCTCACGGTAAGGTATGGCGGCGAGATAATCAAAGGTGACATCATTTTGTGCGGTCACCCATGCGCGCACGGCAGTGTCTTCATTTGCCTCTGCCTCCAGCCAGCGGTACGGATCGGCAACGCGTGTGCCAAAAAAATCACTGGCTGAATCAGCCGTGGCCGTTGTCGGGTAGCTTACTTTCCCCGGCCCTTTCACATCTTCCATGTGTGCATCGTCTTTGGGTTTGCAGGATACCGCCAGAACGCAGGCACCTACCATGATCAGAATTCGTCGCATAAAGTTTGGTTGATCTTGTAAAATTAGGCTTTATCAGGCTGTCCCGACCACTGCTAACACTATTTAACGGTTCCCTACAGCGGCCAGCCAGCGCAGCATGTCGTTTTTGGTGACTATTCCCATCAGTTTGCCGTTCTCCACCACGGGCAGACTGCTTATCCAGTGTGTCTGCATGAATTCCAGCGCCGCGCGGATGTCAGTGTCGGGGGGAACGGTATGCACATCCCTACGCATGATGTGTCTTGCTGATATCGTAGACAAATTTTTATTTTTCTCCTGCAATTCGTGAATGTGCCCGGAGGTGACCACACCCCTGAGCCGGCCTTTCCGATCCTCCACGATGATGTGGTTGATGTCGTTCCATCGCATGATGTTGGCCACCAGCAACGCCGGATCTTCCGGATATACTGTAAATACATCTGTGCTCATCAGCTGACGCACCTTTTCCATGTTACCCAGCACTTTCGCGATGCTTTCGTCAACCGGTATGTCGGGCCAGTTGCACACCGGTGTGTTGGACTGCTGATGCAAGTGCATGTGTTCGGTCAGGATCTTTAGTGCATCGCTGTCGTTCATCTCTTTTTGCAGACGGCGATAATTCGTTACTTGCCAGCGGGCACCCGTATGGGTATCGAGGCGTTTTTCGATCGCCCCGAGATACAGGAATATCTCTGATTCACTCATGCCTATCGAACGCAATCCCTGATGTGCAAGCGGAAGTAACTCATTCCGGATGAGGTCGTGTGCCGATAGCGTCTTGCCCATCCATACAAAAGCACTTTCCATCCCTGCGCGGGCAGCTTTGAAGAAATTCGATTTCACATCCTTGAAATCAAAATGCTCCCAGATCTTCTTCGCATTTTCCGGACGCGCCTTCATCAGGCCTATCCAAAACGCGGCATTCGCGATCTCGTCGCGCACGGATGGACCTGCAGGCATATACCTGCATTCGATCCGCATATGCGGTTTGTTATCCTGCACACCGTAGCACATGCGATTCCAGCGATAGATCGTACTGTTGTGCATGCGCAGGGCTTTGAGTGAAGGAACACGGCCCTGACGCAATGCTTCTGATGCACTTTCATCTACCTCATCATTCACCAGCACTTCAAAACGTGTGATATCCTCTTTATATACTTCCGTGATCGATTGGTATATCCAGTCTTTACCAAAGGTTACCCGTGGTCGTTGCTGTCGTATCTCATCTACACTGTGACGGGTATCGATGCTTTGTTGGAAAAGGGCTATGCGTATCTCACTCCATAATTCTTTCCCGAGTAATAACGGTGAATTGGAAGTGATCGCGAGTACCGGGCCGGAAATGGCCAATGCCCAGTTATAGGCAGGCACCAGTTCATCGATGGGGATCTGTAAATGCACCTGGAAACTGGTGTTGCACGCTTCAAACATGATACTGTCGTGCCGAACATGGATCTCATCTACACCCTTCAGATAAAGGTCAAACTCCCGGCCACGGAGATCACGCAGTTTTTTACTCAACAAACGATAACGCTCCTTGGGCGTCAGATAATCCAGTGTGATCTCATTTCGTGAAATGGTGGGTAGGATGCCGGCAATGACCAAATGGTTGTCGAATATTTTTGCTTTCTCCTCCGCCTTCCTGAATTTATCCAGCAGTTCTGCTTCCATCGCCATACAACATCCCGGTGCCAAAACTTGTGGCTTGAGGTTGATCTCCATGTTATACGTGGCCAGCTCAGTGGTGAACTGTGTATCATCAATTGCATCAAGCAATGCGATGGAATTTCCCGCAGGTGAAAAGTCATTGTGCACAATGCATACTTCCTGTTCTGCACCTATGCGCTCAATGTCTTCCTCCAGCATACGGGTGTGGATCATCTCCTCCAGCACTTCGATATCCTCTATCAACGCACTTACGAAATGCAAGTGCCTGGCATGCGTTTCCCGCGCGTGTTTCATGTCCTGTCCCATAGGTGCCGGCTTGATCAAATTTACCCTAAAGCGAAGCCTCCGGCGGTGATATTAATCAATAATTTGTAAAATTGTTGGTTTAGCGGGCATACTCAACATGCAGGATACGTCATCAACACATACCATACAGCTGGAAGACTCGTGGAAGGAACGCCTCCTGCCGGAGTTCGGTCAACCGTATTTTCAACATATTCGGAACTTTCTGCGAACCGAGAAGAGCGCCGGCAGGATCATCTATCCGCCGGGCCAGGAGATATTTCAGGCCTATCAGTGGACCCCATTTGATGCGGTCAAAGTGGTGATCATCGGCCAGGACCCTTACCATGGGCCGGGACAGGCACACGGACTGTGTTTCAGCGTGCGCAAAGGCGTAAAACCACCGCCATCGCTCGTCAATATCTTCAAGGAGATCCGACAGGACCTTGGATATGCCATCCCTGACCACGGGTGTCTGGAATCCTGGGCCAAGCAGGGTGTGTTCCTGCTGAACGCGATCCTCACCGTTGAGAAAGATAAACCGGCTTCGCACCGGCATATCGGCTGGCAGCAGTTCACCGATGCCACCATACAGGCGATCAATGCCGGAAAGGAGCACGTGGTCTTTTTATTGTGGGGGGCTTTTGCACATCAAAAGGAGGCGCTCATCGACCAGAGCAAACATCTGGTGCTCAAGGCTGCACACCCTTCACCATTCAGTGCTGATAAAGGATTTTTCGGATGCAGACATTTTTCACAGGCGAATAAATGGTTGGAACAAAAACAATTGGATCCGGTCGTTTGGAAATTGTCCTAATTCTCCGCTTGGATATGAAATAATTATTGAATCTTGATGAAGATTCCTCATTGCTAAAATAAAAAATCACTGTGCCACTCACCGATCCTGACCGCCTCGAAATATTCCAAACGCTCAAAGCAGCCATGCTCGCCTTAACGCCGCCTATGGTGGTGGCAAAGGATAGCGCTCAGGGATTTGAGATCATCGGCAACGTACCGGCACCCTATGGGAGCAAAAAAGAGATCATCCCCGGTATGTACTTCGCCTCCGCCGTGCCCCGCAAGGATATGGTCAGCTTCTATCTGTTCCCGCTCTATGGCCATAACGAAGCCTTCGAGTCCGTAGCACCGATCGCCATGAAATGCCTGAAAGGCAAGACCTGTTTCAATTTCAAAAAGCCTGAACAGGTCAACCGTAAGGAGATCGATGCCCTCCTGAAAAAAGCCCTCCAGGTCTGGAAAAAGGAAGGATACGTCAAGTGATCTGCCGCCACTTCTAACCCCGCTCTAACCGCTTCTGAAGGCTATTTGCGCCGGTCGGGGCGTTTTTTGGCTTGTTTTTTTGAATTCACCGTCCTTATTGACTAGTTTAGATGTCTGTTTTAACCGCTTTTAACCGCTTTAAGGCAGTCTATCATGCACACACTCAAAAAAGGACTGGCAGTCTCATTGCTGGTATTATCGGCATTTCAGGCACATGCGCAGGCCACAGAAGCCTGGTACATTCGCAGAACCCCACCTGAACCATGGACCTGGGCACCGGTACTGAATACGAACATCACCGAGATGGACAACGTATTTGGCGTCGGCGGCTGGAATTCGGCATACTTCACCACCGTAGCAGTGGCAGATGCCTTCGGCCCGGATTCGAAGTTCGTTTTCCTGGAAGGGGGCGACAACCATGCCATCGACCTGAAGGACTTTCTGACACCCAACCTCACTACCATTGAGAACTGGGTATACAATGGCGGAACATTGTTCCTCAACGCCGGACCTAACGAAGGCGGGGATATCAACTTTGGATTTGGTGGTACCACGCTGGACTATGCACCACCATTCTACGACGGTGCCGTGGAAGCCACCGATCCCACCCATCCGATCTTTCTTGGCCCGTATACGCCGGTGGGCACTTCCTGGACAGGTAACTTTTTCTGCCATGCTGATGTTACAGGTACCTGCCTTACCATGCTCATCGACGATGGTTTTAACCTTTATAACATCGCCTGCGAAAAGAAGTGGGGGGCCGGAACCGTCATTTTCGGCGGTATGACCACCACCGGATGGCATTCGCCCTTCACACAGGCCCGTAACCTCAGACAAAATATCTTTTCTTATCTCTATAACTACGTAGGTGTTGTCGCCGGTGCTTTTGAGTATCCCGATTCCATCTATTGCCAGGGCGAACCTAATCCCTTTCCGGTATTCGAACCGGGCGCAGACACCGGCACATTCACAGCTACACCGGCAGGTATGGTTATCGATGCCGCAACCGGTGAAGTGGATCTGAACGCTACTACCCCCGGTACCTACACCATCACCAACGGCGCCATCATCGATTGTGTGCCTTCCAACTTTGTCATGATCGTGGGCGATAACCCGAAGGCGAACTTCCTGTATGGTACCACGTCCTATTGTGTCAGCGATCCTGATCCCGCACCCGTTTACCTCGTGGGCGGTGAAGCGGGAACATTTACAGCCGCACCGCCGGGACTGATCATCAACCCCGCAACCGGCGTGATCGACCTCAGTGCATCAACACCGGGAACGTATACGATCACGAATACGGTCACGAGTATCTATTGCGGCGACGACGACCACACATTTACCCTTTCAGTGAATCCGGAATGGAACCTGACGTATAATGAAAGTATATGTGAGGGCACCTTTTTTACACTTCCCGATGGTACCACTACCACCACGGCCGGCACTTACGTAAATAACTTTATTACCGCCGCAGGCTGCGACTCGGTGATCACCACCAACCTGGCCGTTAACCCGTCAACCTATGTTACGGTGAATGCCGCCATCTGCTCTGGTGATTCTTATACATTACCTGACGGCACCAATGTAGGCACCGGAGGCGTGTATATCCAGAACTTCCCGACCGCTTTCGGTTGCGACTCTACCATTACTACCGTGCTTACCGTAAACCCGGTATATGCTTCTACAGTGAATGCCGGCATCTGTGATGGCACACCCTATGTGTTGCCGGATGGAACAGTGGTGACCACTACCGGTGTATATGTGACCCCGCTCACCACCGCAGCCGGTTGCGACTCTATCATCACTACCAACGTGCTGGTTTCGGATACCTATGCCTTTTCTGTCACTGCAGATATTTGCTCCGGCGACACCTATACACTGCCGGATGGAACCGCTACCGGTGTGGCAGGCATCTATGTGACCAACCTGTTCACAGGATTTGGCTGCGACTCTGTCATTACCACTACCCTGAATGTGGATCCTACCTATTTCCCGGTGTTCAACCCTGAAATTTGTGAGGGCGATTCATATACCTTACCGGATGGTGTCATCGTGTCAACCACCGGTTCCTATGTAACATCATACACCACCGCTGCAGGATGCGATTCAGTCATCACCACGAACCTTACGGTGAATCCGAATCCGGATATCATTTTCACGATCGATGATGTGATCTGCTTCGAAGATCCTTCCATCACCATGACTGCATATCCGGCAGGAGGTACCTATTCCGGTACCGGTGTGGCCGGAACGATATTCGATCCGGTTTCTGCCGGCGTTGGCGGTCCCTATGTCATTACGTATGATTATACGGATGCGAATGGCTGCTCTTCATCGGCCACGGTTACGATCTCAGTAGATCAGAACACGGCCAGCGCATGGGGCGACACTACCATATATGCCGGTGAACCGGCTGTGTTGTACAGCGCATCAGACGGCGATTATACCTGGACCCCGCCAACTCAGGTGGTGTGCACCTGGTGTGCCATCACCAATGCCTATCCGCAGGAGTCCACGCTCTATACCATGACCTCCGTAAATGAGAACGGCTGCGTGGCCAGCGACGATATGTATGTGGAAGTGCTTCCGAACCCGGGCAACGCCATGTTCATTCCCAATACCTTCACACCTAACGGCGATAACTTCAATGACTTCTTCTTCGCCTATGGCTATAACCTCGCTGCTATTACCATGCGTATTTACGACCGATGGGGTGAACTCGTATTCATGAAAGAAAACATTCCTGCAGGCAGCGAAGTAGAAGGATGGGACGGCACCTTCCAGGGGCAGTCAGTGAACAACGGTGTATATGCCTATATCCTCGACCTTACCTTCGATAACGGTATCACCACCACCTATTCTGGTAACGTTACCCTGATCAAATAATTATTCAGCACAAACAATACAAAAAGGCTGTTCTTACATGAACAGCCTTTTTGCATTTAATGCATCAGCAGTATACGAAAAGTGTTTAGCTGATCTATCCCATGGAGATCGTGCAAGGTCAATGCAAATCAAACTTTAGCTTGCTCCGGAAATACAAAAGGCTGTCTAAAAGACAGCCTTCCGTTAAAATGATATCATTCTATCACTCCCTCAGGTCGATCACCTCAACACCGGGATATTTCGATTTGTCGAATTTGAATGTGCTGTCGGCCAGCTCTACATTGCTCTTGAAGTTGCTGATCGCGTAAGTATAGTGGATAGCATTCTTATCGAACACCACACCCTTCTTTACGGAGTTGTCTGACGGATCCACATACATTTTGATCTTGCTGAAACTTAAGCTCTTATTCTTCGGTGTCAGTTCGATGATCTGCAGGCTCTTGCCGCTCTCGGTCACTTTGTCGCCCATATACACGAGATAGTCTTTCTCGGCGATCTTGAAAATGTCGTTGGGCGACATGATGCCCTGACCCTGTTCAAAGTTGTTGATCTGCACTTCATTCACATCCTTGAGGTAGGTCCACAGGGTTTTGCCATCGCTCATGATGATCTGGTTACCCATTTCTGCGCGGAACATATTGCCTTTACCGAAAACCTTGCCGTTCTTGGTGTCTTTCGACTTGGACTCCAGGTTTT
The DNA here is from genome assembly GCA_036734545.1 of Chitinophagales bacterium. Classification (GTDB taxonomy): domain Bacteria; phylum Bacteroidota; class Bacteroidia; order Chitinophagales; family BACL12; genus UBA7236. The sequence continues at coordinate 4,272 of DAIMYJ010000052.1, read as the reverse complement.
CGATCGTGAGCGCAATGTCCATCTGCATGGTCTTGTAGGCGCTGTACTTCTGACTAACGTTTTTAAGCAGTTTTACCGCAGCCTGGTCAGAAGTTTGGGCTATGGCAGAACCGGTGGTGATGATCAGGGCAATAAGAAAGAGGCTGATTCTGTTCATGTTTGGTCGGTTGACAATTGGATACAAAGGTAATTTGAAATCTAGGATTCTTAATCCAGTGATTGCAAATACTGTTCCAAATGTCCCAGATCGTTGTACAGCACCTCCCGCGGCTTGCTGCCCTGGCTTGGACCCACAATGCCGGCGGCCTCCATTTGGTCCATGAGTCGGCCTGCCCGGTTATACCCCAGTTTCAGCCTGCGCTGGATCAGCGAGGTGCTGCCCTGCTGGTGCTGCACGATAATGCGGGCGGCATCATCGAACAGGGGGTCGCGCTCGCCTTCCATGAGATCGGCCTTCTCCTTCTGGGCCTGCTCATCCACGAATTCCGGGAGCAGGAAGGCCTCGGGATAGCCCTGCTGTTTGGCGATGAAATCCACCACCTTGTCTACTTCAGGTGTGTCAACGAACGGACACTGCAGGCGCACCATATCACTGCCGATGGCCAGCAGCATGTCGCCGCGGCCTACTAACTGCTCGGCACCACTGTTGTCGAGGATCGTGCGGCTGTCGACCTTACTGGCCACCTTAAAGGCGATGCGCGCCGGGAAGTTGGCCTTGATGGTACCGGTAATGATGTTCACGGAAGGACGCTGGGTGGCGATCACACAGTGGATACCCACAGCACGCGCCAGCTGGGCGATACGGGCGATGGGCAGCTCCACCTCCTTGCCGGCTGTCATGATCAAGTCGGCAAACTCGTCGATCACCAGAACGATATACGGGAGGAACTGATGCCCTTCCTTCGGGTTGAGCTTGCGCTTTACGAACTTGGCGTTATACTCCTTGATGTTGCGCACCTGCGCGTTCTTGAGCAGCTCATAGCGCGTATCCATCTCGATGCACAACGCATTAAGGGTGTTCACCACCTTGCGGGTGTCGGTGATGATGGCATCCTCCTCACCGGGCAGCTTGGCCAGAAAGTGCTTTTCAATGGCGCTGAACAGGCTCAGCTCGACCTTCTTCGGATCCACCATCACGAACTTGAGCTGTGAAGGGTGTTTTTTATACAGCAGCGAGATCAGTATCGCATTGATACCCACCGATTTACCCTGTCCCGTGGCACCCGCCATGAGCAGGTGCGGCATGCGTGTGAGGTCGGCGATATAATTTTCAGATGCAATGGTCTTGCCCAGACATACCGGCAGATCCATCTTCGCGTGCTGGAACTTATCGCTGCCGATCTGACTGCGCATCGAAACGGTCTCCTTGTTCACGTTCGGTACTTCTATACCGATCGTTCCCTTGCCCGGGATAGGAGCGATGATGCGGATGCCCAGGGCAGCCAGACTAAGGGCGATGTCGTCTTCCAGATTCTTGATCTTGCTGATGCGCACCCCGGCGGCAGGAATGATCTCATACAGGGTCACCGTCGGCCCGATGGTGGCTTTTATCTTCGATATCTGAATATTGTAATTGTTCAGTGTGGCGATGATCTGGTCCTTGTTGCGCTCCAGTTCTTCGGTGTTGATCGATACGCCATCATTGCTGTACTCTTCCAGTAGCTCGAGTTCGGGGTATCGATATTTGGGCAGATCCAATACCGGATCGAAATTATAATTCAGATTTTCTGCCGCGATCTTTTCTTCGATGGGCTCCTCGATGTCCAGAGAGATATCGCTTTGCGGCACCTCTTCTGCATCCATGTGTTCCTCCGGTTGCGGTGTAACGGTCTCGAATTCAGGCTCAGTCTCCGGTTCGGGAACGGGTTCCACTTTTTTCAATTCCATCACCACAGGCTCCGGCTCCGACTTTATGGGTGTGATCTCCAGATCATCTTTACTGGTGTACACCGGCGGAACGGCAATGATCTCTTTCTCTTCTTCCGCATCATCGGTGGTCACCGGCATATCATCCTCTGTGAACGGGTCCACTTCAGGTATTGCAGCTTTGCGGTCGAACAGGTTGAGCATGCGGCCGAGGTCTACCTTGGTGAAAATGATCAGGTAGATCACCATCGCACCGGTCAGCGATAAAATGGCGCCCACCTTGCCCAGATAGCTCTCGAGGTGGAAAGACGTGCCTTTGCCAAAGGCGCCTCCCCAGGGGAATTCGGCGTTATACAGGAAGAAACCCAGCATCACGCTGATCCAGGCCATGATCACCATGCCCTGACCGATCACCTTCCAGTTGTTGAATATCCGTTTGCTGAAAAAGAAGTTGGCACCCAGCGTAAAGAACCAGATCACGAAAAAGAAACTCGCAATACCGAACCACCGGTAAAAGAATTGATGACTCATCACTGCACCCAAAGTGCCGAGATGGTTTTGAACAGTGATGCTGCTGTTGAATAACTGCGCCCACGGATTTTCCCAGATCAGACTCTGATCTGCTTTCCAGGTGAGCAGATAACTGGCAAATGCGATGCCCAGGAAAAAACTGAACAGCAATAAGCACACACCCGTGATCTTCAAAATGCGCTCATCCTGATACCACCGGGGGCCTTTTTGCTTTGCCTTTTTGGTCTTTGCTTTCTTTTCTTTTTCTGCCATGCGTTTCTACAAGCCGTACTCTGGTCCTTGCCAAGGTTAAAGGTAGGACTCCGGGTGGAGGCACTAACGCTTTTATGCACGGGAAAAGTCTCCGGCTGACCTAGAAAGTAGGCGACTCCCTGACAGCATCCTTATCAGGCTACCGCGGCGCTTTGAAGCTGCCGGAAAGCACGGTATTCGGTGATTGATATCTCTCACCTGCCATGATCCGCACAAACGGTGTATTTTTGGGCAAAACCACCACATGGCCCGCAAACCCGTTGAGTATACCGAATACCTCCAGTTGGACAAGATCCTGCAGGCGCAGGAACTGGAAAGCGACAAGGAAAATGCCCACGCACATGATGAGATGCTCTTCATCATCATCCATCAGGCGTATGAACTGTGGTTCAAGCAGGTGCATTTTGAGGTTGACAGTGCGCTGCAGGTGATGGGTAAGCCGGAGGTGAATGATAATTCTCCCGAATTGCAGACCGTAGTGCATCGACTGGGCAGGGTGGTCACCATCCTCAAATTACTGGTGCATCAGATCGATATCCTAGAAACCATGACACCGCTCGATTTTCATGAGTTCCGCGATTTTCTGCGTCCCGCGTCCGGTTTTCAAAGCTGGCAATTCAAAATGCTGGAAGCAAAACTCGGGTTGAAATTCGACCACCGCTATGGCAAGGAATATTATACCTCCATGCTGAAACCGCAATATGTCGATCTGGTGAAAAAAGTGGAAGAGCAGCGCTCACTGCTCGAGATGCTCGACGAGTGGCTCGCGCGCATGCCGTTTTTCCGCGATGCAGCCATGTGGCAGTCTTATGACACCGCCGCTGCCGGACCGCACCATCCGTTCTGGAATGATTATCTGGATATTTATTCGCGTTCACTCGTAGAGGGTGAGACACAGAACCGCGCTGTCTTCGAATCCATCTTCCTCAGCCCTGATAAAAGCGAACACACCTCACTCAGCAGCGAGGCCATGCGCAATGCCTTGTTCATCTCACTGTATCGCGGCTATCCGCTCCTGCAGCTGCCCTTCCAGATGATGCAGCATTTGCTGGATATCGACGAACAAATGGCCACCTGGCGCTTCCGCCACATCAATATGGTGCACCGCATGATCGGCAGCAGGGTAGGAACAGGCGGCAGCTCCGGAAAAGAATATCTCCAGGGCGCTCTGAACAAACATTATATTTTCAAAGATTTCGCCATCCTCAGCAGCTTTCTCATCCAACGCAATCACCTCCCGAAACTGCCTACTGAATTACATAGGAAGCTGGGATTTGTGTGATAAATGAGAAATGAGGAATGAGAGATGAGGGATGAGGGATGAGTGTGTTGTTTTTGCATTTTGCTCATGATATCAATGAACAACCTTTAGTTAGTATACAACACCCCAACAGTCAACCTTCAACCTCCAACTTTCAACCTCCAACTTTCAACTACATCAGTCTTAAATAAAACACCAATGAAAACTATCTCCCTGTTCGTAACCCTCATCTGTCTTTCCTCTGCCTTGTCGGCACAAAAGATCATTACTATTACTAACGAGAACATGGCGCTCGAAGTGCTGGATCTCACCGCAGAGGAAAAGATCACCTGGGGCGGATACGAGGAGATCGGCGTTGCTGC
>DAIMYJ010000051.1:0-21702 GCA_036734545.1 Chitinophagales bacterium | reverse complement strand
CACCCACCAGGATGCTGTGACTGAAAGAAAAAGTAAAGCGGGAGCAGGCGCAGGATGCGATTTTCATCTATTTAGGATCATTTCAATGTGGCATACACGGCTGCTACCGACCGGGCAGCGCCCTTTCCCGCGGTGCGGTGGCGCGTATTAGGGATACGCCGCCGCACGCGACAGCCCGTGTCCCGAGTACTCGGGATTGGCTCCACCTTTTCATCAAGGAAAAGGTGGAAAATACAGTTCGAAGAAGAGTGTAGTGTCAGGAATAAAACTGATTAGTTAGTGATGTATGAGCAAATAGTCAAATCAAAAAACCTTTCGGGGTTGATACTGAATGAATGATCACTTTAAGTTGCTGTTGATTTGAAAGATTAGGTCGTGGGTAAGTAAACTACATGTTGATATGGAGTAGGAATTAAGTGCAATACTGCTGTGTGCTGTAGGCACAGGGGGCTGTTTAGGTAACAGATAGGGTGGGAAGTGGATCCGTTCGATCAACCTTGTTCATTAGTAGGTGGTGTTGTAAATAACTAATTACTGAACGTTCATGTGATCAGGTGTGTTTCACACGTGCATCAGATGCAGCTGCATATTGCTGCCTGAAATTGTCCACGGTCAGGGTAAGCCCGGACTGGAGATCCATGGGGCTAAGGTGGAGTGCTTTTCTGGCCTTTCCGGTATCTGTTTCCCAGTTACTGATCGCTTTATGTAACCAATCAGGTGTGAAGGTCGGTGTGCCACCCCAATAAGGCTTGAATAGTTCTATGCGTGCGATGACCCGCATCATCCATTCGGGAATGTGGATCATACGCTTATGTACTCCGGATACCAGGCTTAACATGTCGAAAAATGACTGAATGGAGTGATTGTCGCCACCCAGAATGTAATATTCTCCATTCCTGCCATGTTGCATCGCGGCCATCAGACCGGCGGCGACATCAGTTACATAAATGTAGTTTGCTATCTGGCTTCCCTTGCCGGGGATGAATCTCCATCCGTTGAAGAGATACTGGAATATCATAATATTCACCGCCTGCAGGGTGTGTATGGGTGCGGGTCCGAAAATGCGCGTGGGTGCAACAATAACCACTTCCGGCCCGGATGCTGCATAGGTGAACGCAAGTTGGTCGGCCGCTGCTTTGGACCGCTCATAGGCATTGTAATAGGGGGCTGCTCTAACGCTGGATTCGTTTACCGGTGTCCCGTTAGAGATCCCGAATATTCCGGCGGAGGAAGTGCACACTACTTTTTGAATACCGGCCTGCACGGCAGCATCGAGCACATGCTGTGTGCCCTCCACATTGACCCGGTGATACAGAGAAGCATCTTTAGCCCAGGGTTTGGCATACGCTGCCGTGTGAAAGATACCGTCGCATCCGGCAACTGCAGGCAGGATACTTTGCGGATGACAGATGTCGCCGGTGAATGGCACATACTGCGCATGCCGGATACCTGAGTGTGAAACCTGACCGCGCACCAATGCGTGTACGGTATGCCCTTGTTCGAGGAGCATGTGCGTGAGATGCCTTCCCACAAATCCGTTCGCACCGGTTACCATGTACCGCATCGTATATCAGGTTTTTGTGAGACGCATGTCAGCGTTATGATAAAAACAAAAAAGCACGGTGCTGAAGGACACTATCACATGCGCGATTCCGGCGGTAAGAATACTGCCCGTATCATAAGTGGCCGCACATAATGCAAGACCCAGTGGCAGTGCACCGATCGTTTCAACCCGCCCCTTCGGCGCATGTGCAAGGCAGTACAGAACAGTATTGAAGGCTATCGCTCCAAAGACCCCGAATGGTTCGATCAACATATAAAAGAACACAAAACGGAAATAAAATTCATAAGCAACCAGATACAACAACCACCAGAGCAGGTATCGTGCAAGCAGTATGCGCGACCATTGGTGTATGCGGATCTCCGGGTAACGCGAACGGAGAAAATCTCTTTTTGAACCTGTATAGGTGATCAATAGGATGAGCGGCGTTAGCACGACCAACCATAACATACTTCGAATAAGCGCATCGCCATCGGCTGAATAGGCATTTGCTAAGATCGTGTAAGGAATTTCGAAGAATGTGTGAAGCAGGATCATGGGAACTATGCCTAAAAAGAAAACACCCATGAACTTACCTGTACGCACGGAACGAGTATGCGACAAAAGGCTTATATCATCGCTGAATGCAAGATTTTTTCTATATAATATGTCCTGCAGATAGTAATAGATAAAGTACAAAGTAATGCCTGCAAGGATGCAGATCCAGGTCAAAACAGGGTTATTCGGATGACTTAAGTCGCTGTTCATCACGTTCAAAAATACATAACTTTAGTGCAGTGGATCCCGGCTGATGGGTAGGCGTTTGCAGCGAATGACAAACTGTCGTTGACCAACCCTGAAAACTGATGACCGGGGATGTAAAGACACGCACATGAGTAAAGGACTAGTGTTGGTCACAGGACCGGACGGTTTATTGGGGAGTAATCTGATCAGGCGGTTATTGGCGAATGGATATTCTGTTCGGGCATTTGTGCATCCTGCCTCAAAAGCGAAAACCCTGCTTGATCTGCCGATCGAATTGTTTAAGGGGGATGTCATGGATCCCGAGGCATTGATGAAGGCGATGGAAGGGTGCTATGCGGTCGTGCATGCGGCCGCTCTGACGGATGTGTGGCCATCGCGAAGTGCGCGGGTGCGCAAGGTCAATATTGAAGGTACACGCAATGTGGTGCGGGCTGCATTGCATCATAACATACATAAACTGGTGTATATAGGTTCGGCGAGTTCTGCAGAGATGCCGCCCGAATCTGCAAGTCTCCGTCTGGACTATATAGATTCCAAACAAAGGGCGCTGGATATGGTGATGCAGGCCACCCGTGAGCAGGGCCTGCGTGCCGTGGGTATACTGCCCACATTCATGATCGGTCCTTATGATGCGCTACCTTCCTCGGGTAAGCTCATGCTGGCATTCATTCAGGGCCGACTCCGCTATGCTACTAAGGGTGGACGCAATTTTGTGCATGTGCATGATGTGTGTGATGCGATCATCAATGGTATTGAATCAGATGTTTCCGGCAGGTCGTTTGTTGCGGGAAATGTCAATCTCACCTATTGGGACTTCCTCTCGCGTGTTTCAGATGTACTCCACGTGCCGGCACCCTCCGGTCGCATGCCCAATAGTTTAGTGAAGCTGGCTGGTGCAGTTGGAAGCATGATCGGAAAGATCACCGGCAGAAAGCCTATGCTCAGCTATGATATGGCATGCATCAGCTGTGAAAACCAGTTCATTCGGAATGTCTCAGCCGTATCCGGCTTGCATATGCCGCAGACGGATATCAATGTGGCCATTCAGGATTGCTATAATTGGTTCAGAAAGGAAGGGTATTGCTGATGCTTTTGCATACCCCATAGGGGTGACCCTGCTTATGTGTTTTTGGCAGTGATCGCTGCCCTCATCACAATGGCGTATAGGCAAAGCGACGGATCACCACTTCCTGCTCAAGACCGTCCGTAGGAATGGTGGATACCCATGGAAGTAACCAGAAATTGATGCGCGCATTGGTGGTCTCACCCGGAGCCGGTATGACGATGGGTTCTGAACTGTTGCCATTTTCATTCTTTACCCTCGCCGGATTATCCAGATCGAAACTCCAGGTCGCGATCAGGTCAGCGGGATCCTCGGAATCTCCGCGGTAACTGTTCCAGGTGATCAGCGTGTCTGTCCAGGTGAAAAGATGTGTGGAGATACCGATCAGATCTCCCGGTTCGGTATCCGGGTTGTTCGTACGCTCAGGGTAGTAGGGACCAAAGTTTACCGGCTGCACACTGAAGTGCAAGGTGTTGTCGAGTGCTGTATCACCCCATTTTGAAAACTCAATATCTACCTCACTGTTGGCTTCTTCAAAGAAGGTGTTGTTATCCCAGGTGAACAAACCGAGTGTGATGTTTTCCGGAATATTCTCCAGATCACCCTGCACAACAAAAGTATAAGTGCCGTATCCCATGGCCATTTGTGAGATCACTTCGCTGGAATACCACTTGCCACCATGTTCAGCGATGCGCATGTGCAGATACCCCTGCTCATCAACGAACACATCTTCATAATACCCGCTGAAATAATTGGGTCCGGGGCCCAACAGCACGTTGTCGCTGATCTTTACATCCCATGCATACCCGGAAAAGTATACGACATCACCGATCCTGTCTAAAACATCCTCCGGATCAGATTGCTCGCAGCTGCTGAAGTGCACAGCGATAGTGCAGGCGATGATAAAGAAATATACAGCTCTCATCATTAGGGTTTATAGTACAGGGCGATCTTTTCATCGCCGATCATGATATCAAACCAACCTTCTTCCGTTACCCACTGCATATTTGCATTGATCATGTGCAGGTCTTTGGCTGTAAGAGTGAAAGTATAGGTCTTTTGTTCACCGGGTTGCAGTGTAACCTTGCTGAAAGCGCGCAACTTTTTTACGGAGGGTGTGATGCTCGCTACACGGTCGGCCGTGTATACCTGTATCACCTCTTTCCCCTCGCGTGTTCCGGTATTGTGCAGGTCAATGCTCACCACACAGGAACCACCTGCGGTCAGTGTGTCGGTGCTGATCTTTATCTGCTTATAGTCAAAGGTGGTATAACTCAGTCCGAATCCGAAAGGCCACTGCGGATCAAATGCCTGTAAGCCGAATTGAGTATCCAGTGTTTCAGTATGCTTGTGATCATACCACACCAGATCGTTCGGGTTGCGCGGATACGTGTACGGCAGTTTTCCTGAGGGATTCACTTTTCCCATCAGGATATCGGCCAGAGCATCTGCGCCGAATTCGCCGGGTTGGTAAGCCAACAGAATGGCGGCGCTATTCGGCTCAATATCGCGGATGACGCGCGGACGGTTCTGCAGCATGACCAGGATCACCGGTTTGCCCGTTTTCTGCAGCATGCGTACGTAATCCAGTTGTGCGGCATTCAGGGTCAGGTCATCAATATCACCGGGTTTCTCCGTAGAAGGCATTTCACCCATGCAGGCGATGATCACATCGCATTGCCCGGCGGCCTCCATAGCAGCGGTATGATCGGTCAGTGCGTCGATACCGCATCCCTGCACATATTGCAGCTGGAGGGGCAAAGAATGCATCGCTTCCAGCACTGTGTTGCGCGCAGGATTGTCCCAGGTCGTGTCTACACCCTGCCAGGTGCGCGACCAGGCACCGTTCAGCATCGGCATATTGTGCGCACCGGGACCGGTAAGTAAAATGCGCGCGCCGGGTTTCAGGGGAAGGATGTTGTTGGTGTTCTTTAAAAGCGTGATCGATTCAGCAGCAGCCTGTCGACTCAATTGTATATGTTGCGCAGAGCCGAATAATGGATACTGGTCTTGTGCATACGGCAGCGGATGTTCGAATAATCCCAATTGCTTCTTTAGGGTCAATATGCGCCGTACCGACAGGTCAATGCGTGCTTCGGATATGCTTCCCTCACGTACCAGTTCAATAAGTAATTCCGTGAAACGGTAATCATTTGGTACCATGCTCATGTCGATGCCGGCGTCTACAGCCATTTTTACAGCATCCTTTAGCGTGGGCGCCACTTTGTGGATGTTCTCCAGTTTCATGATGTCTTCCCAGTCTGTTACTGCAACGCCGGTGAATCCCAGTTCTGTGCGCAGGAGGTCCGTGAGGATGGCCTTGTTGGCATGCACGGGGATACCATTGATCTCACCGCTGTTGATCATGACGGTAGCAGCGCCGGCGTCGATCGCAGCCTGAAAGGTGGGTAAAAAGTATTCGCGCAGCTGTATCTCCGGAATATAAGCGGGCGTCCGGTCCTTTCCGGTTCGTGGCAGGCTGTACCCAAGAAAATGCTTCATACAGGCTGCTACATGAAATGGATCAGAAATGTCATCCCCCTGATACCCTTCGATAGCTCCTTTGCCCATGATACTGGCGAGCAGCACATCCTCACCATAGGTTTCAAACACACGCGACCATACCGGCATGCGCATCAGGTCGAGCACGGGTGAAAAATTCCAGGTGATACCGCTGGCTCTTACTTCATAAGCAGTCGCTTCAGCTATTTTATAGGCCAGTTCGGGATCGAACGTGGCAGCCTGTGCTATTTGCTGCGGAAACAGAATAGCATCGGATGTATAGTTGGCGCCATGGATCGCATCAATGCCATAGACCACCGGAATACCCAATCGCGTTTCCTTGGTGGCAACGGTTTGAATTTCACGGATGATATCCAGCCAGTGTTCACGGGTATAGGCATGACCACCGCAGTTAAGAATGGAACCCACATGGTAGTCCACCAAGGCCTTACGCAGTTTCACCGGATCCAGCTGATGCGGTTCCTGTAACTGATAAATGGCACCCACACTGATCACATCCAGGTTGAGCTGCGTCATTTGCCCGACCTTTTCTTCAATGGTCATTTTTTTAAGCAGCGCTTCGATCTCGGGGTCTTTACCGGATTGGGCCTGTGCACTGCCTATCGGCAAGGCGATAAAGATGGCCGCTGCCAGATTGGTTATTCGCTGCTGCAGTATATTCATCATCATGCTATCATTTTATGATCTCTTTAGCTGGTTGGATCTTTAATAATCCCCACATGGAGGGATTCTCATGAAATCCTTCTGTATAATTGTTGTTCCAGCGGGTCTGACTGATCCTGTTACCGGATTTGTCGCCGTTGTCTATACCCACTTCAATTCCGTAGGTCATGCCTGTTTTCCAGGGCTGGCATTGCAGTGCAGTCCACGGAATGGATGATTCCACTATATAACCATTCGCCGTGTGACGTATCCGTGTTTGATGTTCGGTGATCGTGGTGTTCATCGACCAATCGTAGATCTCGGGGGTGTCGCTCACGCGAATGCCGATGTGTTTATCCGACAACAAATATTTTTTTCTGTATTTGCCGGCTTCCGGATTGGTGGAGAAAGCCAGTTCTATTGCATCGCCATTCCATATCTGATCACCCGTCCGCGTATTCATTACCGGATGCGGATCCGTTACCTGTGCACAGAGATACAGATTTTGTGCATCGAAAGTGATCCCGAGCATCGCCTGTTCAGTGTGCAATACGGGCAGCTGCCATTCGGTCTCGGAAGCTTGTCCATCGATCGTAATGGTGGAGACGGCAGGAAAGGCGATCGCTGTCTTTTTACCGCTGTTCGTGCCCGGCACAATGCGGATCTGATCGATCATGATGGCGCCCTCACCTTCAAATTGAATGATCAGTTGCTTGATGGTGAACAGGTCGGGTTGCTGAACGGTAATGTCGAAAGCATTCAATGGGATGGTCACTTTTGTCCACTCTTCGGTTACGCGACCATTTTCAATATAATTGGGTGTCATACCTGCCCAGGCCTGCGCATTTCCGTAATCTTCCAATGCAAGTGCCCAGGGAAGTCCGTTCGTTATGCCTTTCAGGTTGCGCACATAAAATTCCAGTGACGCCGAGTCCATGATGGCATGCAGATCTTTGGCAAACCAGTCGTCCCACCCGAAGCCCAGGCCTATCCAGTCGCAGGAGCTCTGCGGTTTATTCCAGATGATCTGCAAGGCGCCTGAGCCACTGTATTGTCCTGAGTCTACAGGTGTGATCTGTATACAGTCGGTATTTGGGGTATACCATTGCTCTGCACTCAGATGATCCTCGAAAATACTCAGTGCATAGAAATTATAAATATGCGGAAGGGTTTCCGGCGGCGCAGATTGCGGGTATAGCCCGACCTGTTGCATCTGTACACATCCGGCCAGCATCATGCTGCCGCATACCACCGGGATCAGTGATCTGGTTCTCATGGCTGTAATGCGCTGCCTTCTGTGAAAATAAGATAGTCCATCAATGCCTGAGAGTATCCGGAGGTGGGATTGGCCAGCATTAAAATGGATACACGCCATAATTTATGCGGCTCATAGATGCCATTGCCCAGTGGCTCGCTGGCCACGCCGTTCACAAGGGTGGGCAGTTCCGCATAATTACGGCTGATCAGCTGCCAGCCCGCCTCGGTCATTTTGATCTCAGCGGAGAACATATCCTCGGTACCCTCGCTGAAGATACCGTCTTCATTATCATCTTCCCTGAACTGGAATAATACAACGCTGTTCGTGATGCCCGGAGGGTTGTTCAACAATACATTGAAAAATACGTTGCCGGGATTCTCGCTTAACGGGAAAGTAGGAGCGCCGTACGCAGTTGCAGGAATATCGATCAGTCCGATCAGCCAGTCCCAGTTTACTTCGCCACCCATGTCATAATAGTATTGTCCCTGTGCGGAAGAAACGGCATCGGTGATGTTGAAACTCATGTCTCCTCCGGACTGCACAAATGAACTCCACCCCGGATTCCATCCGGATTCAAAATCAGACAACAGAAGTCCGGCGTTCACCTTAGGTGAAAGTATCTCCAGCGTATCGAGAATGGTATCGGTCTCATTTTCAAAAGTGAGTTCGATGGCACACAATTCTGCTCGGAACATGGGCAATGTTGTCGTTGTGCCGGTCCACAAGGTATTGTCGGCATCCAATATATTGGATGTACCGCTGATGATCTTTTCAGCGCCGGAACTTAATCCGGTGATCCTGATCTGCCAGTTCACATTCTTAGAGAACTCGGCGGAGAAGGAGGTGGTTTCCCCCGCCCCGAAATCTACGCTCTCATCCGTGATCAGGAACGGCTGAACAAAAGAGAATTCACCATAGATATCGTTGAGCGATGGCCCGTCAAACAGATCGGATTCCTGACGACAGGAACCGGCAAGGAGGAGGATGGCGGGTAACAGAAGGAGAATTGATCTGCGCATATCAGAAATCCATTTTAAAGATGAAAGCAAAACTGTTGATCGTGTAATCGGGGGTGGCATTCAGGGGTTCTTCGATGGAGAACCTGTTATACATGCCGGTAACAAAAATGTTCGGGCTGAAGCGATAACGCAAACCGGCGGCAGCCATATATTCATTGCCCGAAACGGGATATTCGCTGAAATAGATGATCTGACCATAGGTGTCCTGTTCGGCCGCGAATTCTAAACCATCGTAATACAGGAACTGCACACCGCCGATCACATCCAGCTGCGGTACGGTTTCGATCTCGGCGCCGAGCGCGATCACCGTGGTGGTTAGGTCAACCGCCGGCACATTGCCTTCTGAACTGCGCGCAGTTTGGTCGGCGCGGGCCTGCACCTCGAGATTCAACATGCGGTTATAGTTGGGTAACCATTCGCCGATGCGAACGGTGGCGCGTGAGATCCAGCGGCTGAAATCACGCAACTCGGTAGTGCCCTGACCGCGTATCTCTGAAAGAAGCTGATACTCGGTCGATCCGCTGATAAACTGTTTCGGATGTGTATAGGTAATTCCGGCGAGAACACCCTGGCGGTTCGGCGTTGCCGTTCCGTATGGTGAGATGTTATCGAATTTAGGATCGTAAGCCATGAGCGTGGTGCTCAGGCGGGTATTGTATAAAGAAGCATCACGGATGAGGTCCATCATCGCGATCGGACGAACGATCTGATCGTTGGTGATGCGATCATAAACACGGGGCAGTGCATCGAATTGTATACGCTTGGTTTGTGCACCTGCACTGCGAAAGTCAGGGCCTATCGAAAGGTAACGCACCTGTGCGCTTAATCCGCTTTTTGTATGCTCGGCCTGAAGGGCTCCGTCCAGAAAGTAATCAGATAATTCAGGTGCGAGTGCATCCTCACGGTAATAGCTGGACGAACGACCGGCTTCCCCTGTTGCCGAGAACGCCCAGTTCTGCCAGCTGTAGGTAGCGGCAGCGTTGAACGTAGTTACCGGATTGTGATAGGTGACCGGATTACCTGAGGTCCCGGCGATATCAAATAACTGCACATAATGCATACCCGCAGAGAAATATTTGCTTTGCAATAAATGGATCGCATATCCCGCGAACAAGCGTTCGTTGGCACCCGCCGCGGCGGGTTGCTGACGCGATGCCATACCGTGGAATTGTAACTCCTGCGCGAATCGGTTGAAGGCCAGTGCAAAGTCCAAGGCGGCACCCTGCTGACGCCAGGTGTTCTCTGAAGTATAGAATAGGTCGTAATGCTGCAGATCGCGCAGCTGTGTGAAGGCTGAGGGCATTGTTTGCGTAGCAACCTCCTCCGTATTATAAAGGGTATAGGGAGTGAATTTGTAATCAATGTCGCCCAGCTGATATCGTACAATATCCGCAATAACGCCTTTCACATATAATTGGCGTACATCAAAGGTGATCCCGGATCCCCAGAATCCGCCAAAATCATTGCGCACACGTATCATGCCTTGTATCTCAACGTTCGGCAGCGGGCGGATGTTCACGCCTACATCAGCCAGTGTGTGACCGCTGTTCGATTTTGGCGCTGTAATGGTGTCGGGTGCGGTAAGTTCCTGCTGCAACTCATCGCCATAGAATACCGCGCGGGCCGAACCATTGACACTTACTTTTGGTACTTCCTGTGCATAGGCGGTTCCAACAGCACCAAGGCTGATGAGCATACCACATACCAGTATTTTTGTTTTCATCATATCGGATGATTAAAAGAATATCTTATACTCAACTACTGTTTCATTACCCCTGAAAAGGTCATCGGCAAAACTGGTGTCTTCAAAAGCGAACCAGCGGTTGCGGATATACAAGCGCGCATTCCTGCCCATGTCCACATCGATACCGATGCCGTATCCCTGTCCATATTGATTGCGCGGGCGACGGGTCTCTTCGTCAATATCGGTCAGATAATTTCCCAGCGTGCGTTCATAGCCCACATAACCGGTGAGGATCACTTTATCGAGCACGCGATAGAATATTTCGCACTCAGAAACATATTGGCGGATGTATGCATCTTCATTGGTCACTATGAATGGACTGAACCGGCGTTGTGCAGAGGCGTACTGGCCGAGAAAGAACACATAGAGTTCCCGGTTCAGCAAACGCGTGGCATACTTCGTTTGGATCTCAGCTACATTGAAGTATTTTCTGTGAATGGCAATACCGCTGCTGTCATCCGAGAGATTCACCGTTTCATAGGTGTCGCGGAAGATCACGGAGTAGCGCTCATAGGGCCCAACACCCGTGGGATATACCCATCGCCAGAAACGGGAACGCGTGAGCTGGTTCACAGGATGGCCGTACGTGATCTGATTGGAAACGGGAGTGAGTTCACCCGAAGCGCTGATACCGGCGCCGACCTTGAACTTGCCGATCTGAAAATCGGAGTTCAAATGTATACCCTGCCGGTTATTGGTCATTTGACCCAATCGCACCATCGCACTCGAAAATGGTTGGAGCACGGCTGTGCTGCCTACTGAACCTGCCGGAATATCATTGACCGTATATTCATTGATCGATGTGTTCAGGAAGGAACCGATATTGTTGATCACATGGGGTGAGATACGATAGTACTGCACATTGAATTGTGTGGCTTTTCCCAAAACCGGGGTGGTTGCACCGGCGCGAATGGCCTCTCCCCACTGTCCGTTGTGCAGCGGACTGTAATATTGCCCCGCACCTATTTCGGTATTTATTCTGAATTTTCCGAGGTAAGCGGTCGCTTCCGTTGTAACAAGATGAAATCCCACAGATTCCAGGGCCAGGCTGTCTGACCATGTTTTCGAATTCATGGTATTCAGACTGATGAATTGTCCGCGATCGAATTGTTTTTGCAACTTTCCGCCGAACGCATAATTCGGTGTTTCACTAAAGCCGCCGTTGATCTCTGCTTTACCCAGTAAGCCCGAGAACTGCAGTCCGCCCGGTAATGCCGTGCCATCCAGTATCACACCGGTAAATGCACGGTTGCCCCAGCGCATATCCTGATTGATGGCGCCGGTATTATAGTAAGTGTCGTAACGGGTGGTGATACTGTTGCCCACCGGATCCCATGGGTTGTCTTCGAATAATATGAAACGATTGAATCCCCGGAAGGATGCCATCGTGAACTCAGATAGGGTATGCCAGTGGATCCCGCCGGTGCGCAATTTGAAAGTACCGTAAGGTGTGGCATAACTACCGGTAAGATTGATACCGAGCTGCACCAGCATATTGCCTGACAGGCGCTGAGTGGTGAGCGGTGCATACACAGGTGGACGCAAAGAGTCTGCTACCGGCTTGCTGTAGGCTTCGCCGATATTACCCTGCATGAACTGGAACATATAGAGATCGAACGCCCAGCTTGCCTTTGCACTCGGCCTTCCGGCAACGTTCAGCAAAAGGTTGGGTAATTGACTGTCATCCCCAATGAACAGTGACCGCGGCAAAGCCGTATCTCCGATCACCGGATTGAGCACATAGTCTTCATACTGTTGTGTGTAGGTGCCGAAGAACCTGTAAAATCCCGTAATGGTGATCTGCTTCAGCGGATCCGGTGCCTGACGCGGGAATAATCCTACCGGTGCATATGGTTCCGGTGTGGCGATGGTATCTGCGAATTGTCCGTGCGCCAAGTGTGGTGTGAGCGTACATGCGGCAGCTATGCACGCGGTCAGCAGCGATTCCCGGATACGTGAGCGGAATAATCCGCGATCATTTATCATCTGCATGCTCCAGGGATTGTTTTTTAAATTGAATAAAGGGCTGATCAGCACGCTGCGCATCCTGTGGCTGCACATAGAAAGGTATATTGGTATAGGCGTAATGCCCTTTGCCATCGAACGCGTAAATGAACAGACGGTATGCTCCTTCAGTAGCCGGAGCGCGGAAGGAATACCGGTTCCCTTTTTTAAGACCATAGACATTGTTCAGGGCGGGCGGACGGCTTTCTGCATCACCGCCGGCGCGGATATCCTGACTCTCCGGTACTATCTCCCATACATACCGCAGTCGATCCCCATCCGGGTCGCGGAGGAATGCCTGTGCCTCTGCACGGGTGCCGGCTGCGATCAGAATATCGGCTCCTTTGGTCTTTCTTGCTAAAAAGG
Source organism: Chitinophagales bacterium (assembly GCA_036734545.1). GTDB lineage: Bacteria > Bacteroidota > Bacteroidia > Chitinophagales > BACL12 > UBA7236. Next base: position 8,778 of record DAIMYJ010000051.1, on the reverse strand, counting down.
CGGAGTCCAGGATGGGTGCACTATTCTTCGGCACATTTCCTTTCCATAAGAGATGCAACTTGTCCACGGCTTCACTGGAGGCGCCGTTATCTGAGAACAATCCATACCAGGTGGAAGTGGTCTCCTGTTTGAACCCCCACAGAAAAACATATGAACCGATACACTGCGCAGGATCACCGGAGATCGCCGAGCGGTAACGCTGCTCATAACTGTTCGCTTTTTCCGTGCTGCTCTGTTCCACCGGAGCGTCCCATTGCGTTTTCGCCACTTCCCAGTGTCCGTTCGGCCCCCATTCGGTAATAACGTAGGGTCCGTCCCAACCGTACTTTTGTATGTTGCCGCGCACCCGGTCGATATCACCGTATGTGTTCACACCATATATGTCAATGGCGGGGGCGCGTTCTTTGATGAGTCGTACTTCTTCCGGATCGAGTCCGGCGGTTACCGTGATGGTCGGGTGGTTGGGGTCGATGCGGTGGATCATTTCTGCAATGTCATTCACGGCATACCATACACGTGTATTGGTGTAGAACAGATCTACTTCATTGCCTACGCCCCACATCAGCAACGCCGGATGATCTTTGTATTTCTGAACCATCTCGGTAAAATAATTCAACTGCGCGCGCACCCTGGCGGTATCATTATAATCAAATCCATGACGCTCGTGTTGTACCCATAATCCCATCATCACGGTCAAACCATGCGCCTGCGCGGCATCCAGAATGGTGCCGGCATCATCTGTGCTCCAGGTGCGGATGGAGTTGGCTCCGATGGACACTGCTTTTTCCAATTGCGTATGTCCGCCAACACCCTGAATATAATAGGGTTGTCCGCCGCGCATTAATTGCCAGTTACCGTCAGCCGCGCGAACGATCTCTACGGGAACCGCTTGTGCAAAGCCGAACTGATGCAGCAGTGCAAAGCAAATGATCAAACAACCGTGCTTCATAATAGAACAACTATAGGTCAAATCGCCAGCCTTTCTGGCGCGCTTTGTCAAATTCGCGCTGATTGAAAGAGTAGAGTTCGGCAGGGCGGTGGGAAACACCGGTCTGCATTTCGTTCAGCGCTTTCAGAAAACGGTAACTGCCCACCTTCTTACGGAAGTTGCCTTTGTCGAACGTTGTGTTCAACACGCCTTCATATACTTCCTGTAATTGTGTGAGGGTGAATTTTGCAGGGAGCACATCCTTCCAGATGGGATATTGTACAATATCCTCCTTTAATTTCGCTACACAGGTATCAATGATATTCCGGTGATCGAAGGCGAGTTTCGGCAGGGCGTCGATGGAATGCCACCGCGTGCGTTTGGCCCAGAAGGAGGCCACCGGTGCGTAATCTTCCAGTTTCACGAAGGCATAATAAGCGATGGTAATGACACGCCCAAGGGGGTGTCGGTTCACCTCGCCGAAGGTCTTTACCTGCTTGAAATGGATGTCGCGCAAACTCGTCAGATCCCGCAGAATGCGCACGGCAGCGGTGTCCAGGTCCTCATCAGGGAACACGAGGTCGCCCGGAAGTGCCCAAAAGTTCTCAAAAGGCGCCGCACCGCGCTGGATCAACAGCACCTTGACTTCCTTTCGGTCGATACCAAACACTACGCAGTCAATAGAGAACGCTGAATGGAAGAAGGATTCAATGGGAATGGAATAGATATCTACATTGAGGCTCTTACGGCCTTTGGTCAGGGACTCATCCATATCTCTGTGGGTTGTTCTTAGGTAAAGTTAGGGCATTTGGGCTACTTATAGTAAAAAAAACAACAACATATTGTAAAACCTACAAAAAGCAGTATATTTACATTCTGTAACCATATAAACTCAACACATATGAGATCATTTCTACTTGCTGCCGTGGTGTGTATGACGGTGTTATCCGCTTCGGCACAGACGTACAACGTCACCTTCCAGGTGAACATGAACCTGGTGGGCGCGCCTTTCACTACACCTGAGGTGAATGGCACTTTCAATGGCTGGTGCGGCGGTTGTAACCCGCTGGAGGACCCCGATGGCGATGGCATCTGGTCTACCACCCTGGCTCTCGATGCCGGTACCTACGAATACAAGTTCGCTTATGATGGCTGGGCCGGCCAGGAGTCCCTTACAGAAGGGGATCCCTGTACCGTTTCTGCATTCGGCTTCACGAACCGTTTTCTGGATCTGACCGGTGATGTAGTGCTTGATGCAGTTTGCTGGGGCAGCTGCGAAGCCTGTCCGCTGGATGTTTACGATGTCACTTTTTACGTAAACATGAACGAAGTAGGCGCAGCATTCACAACACCCGAGGTGAACGGCACCTTCAACGGCTGGTGTGGCGGTTGTAACCCGCTGGAAGACCCGGATGGCGACGGTATTTGGTCAACCACCATCTCTCTCGCTCCCGGCACTTATGAATACAAATTTGCTTATGACGGCTGGGCCGGACAGGAATCCCTTACTGAAGGCGACCCCTGCACCGTTACCGCCTTTGGTTTCACCAATCGTTCACTCACGGTGAGTGATGATACTGAACTGGACGTAGTATGCTGGGGTAGCTGCACTGATTGTGACGGCACCGACTCAACCTACAGCGTTACCTTCCAGGTGAATATGAATGAAGTTGCCGAACCGTTCACCCTTCCTGAGGTGAATGGCACCTTCAATGGCTGGTGCGGTGGTTGTGACCCGCTGGAAGATGCAGATGGTGATGGTATTTGGACCACAACACTGAGCTTAACCGCCGGTGAATATCAATATAAGTTTGCCTATGATGCCTGGGCCGGTTCTGAGAACCTGATGGCCGGTGCACCCTGTACTGTTACTGATGGTGGTTTTACCAACCGTGCACTCACCGTTACAGGTGATGTAGTATTGGATGTGGTATGCTGGGGCTCTTGTTTGGATTGTGATGTGGTAGAGGATATGTATACAGTAACCTTTGTTGTTGATATGAACGAGGTGGCTGCTGCTTTCACCACTCCTGAAGTGAACGGTACCTTCAATGGCTGGTGCGGCGGTTGTGCGCCGATGGCCGATCCCGATGGCGATAATGTTTGGACATTGGACATCGAACTGGCAGCAGGAACCTATGAATACAAATTCGCCTATGACTCATGGGCGGGTTCTGAGAACCTGACAGAAGGAGATCCTTGTACTGTTACCGCTTTTGGATTTACCAATCGTTCTTTGGTGGTATCCGAAGACATGGTGTTGGATGAAGTATGCTGGGGCAGCTGCGAGGCTTGCGATGGTGTGGTAGACTCTACATTTGAGATCATCTTCAAAGTAAATATGGAAGATGTAACAGAAACCTACACCACTCCTGAAGTGAACGGAACATTCAACGGCTGGTGCGGCGGTTGTGCGCCGATGGCTGATCCGGATGGCGACGATATCTGGGAACTTACCATCAATCTGCCTGCCGGTATTTACGAATATAAATTTGCTTATGACACCTGGGCAGGATCAGAGAACCTGACCGTAGGCGATCCTTGCACCATTACCACAGGCGGTTTCACTAACCGTTATCTGGAGGTTACCGGTGACGCTGATCTGGGCGTTGTATGCTGGGCAAGCTGTGAAGACTGCGATGGTGTGCAGGTGGAAGATCTGAATGCACAACAGGCATTCAGCATCGCTCCGAATCCGGCAAACAGCAGCGTGACCGTGCAACTGGCTTCTGTAAGTGCTGATCTGCAAATGGTCTATATCACCGATATGACCGGCCGCTCAATCACACGTGCAGAAGTGATCAACGGCAACGCCGTGATCTCTACTGAGCAGATCCCTGCCGGTATGTATTGCGTACATGTTACCAATGGTGAGCAGGTGCTTACGCAAACCTTTATTGTGCAACATTAATTGAGTAATAGTGAGTAAAAAGGCCGGTGCTGAAAATGCACCGGCCTTTTTTATTTACGTTTATCGGTGATCCCTGATCGCCTTATCTGCATCACTTCGCAGGGTCGTCAGTGCCGCGGTTCTTCAGTCGGCCGCTTTTTCTCAAAGCTTCATGCAAGAGATATTCTATTTGTCCGTTCACACTCCTGAAATCATCGGCAGCCCAATGTTCCAGCGCCTTGAGAATGTCCGGCGAAACACGCAGGATAAAGGCCTGGCGGTCTTTCGACTGTTTCTTTTCTTCCTTGGCCATCAGTGCAGTTCTTTTTGTGCAGCGTGTTTACGGAGAGCGCTTTGTATCTCTGAGGGATGGTGAGTGGTGAATACGAATTTCTTTCCGTTGGTGAGGATGAATTCCACGGCGTCGTTGCTACCCATGATAAATCCTACATGGCGATGTTTGCCGAAGCTTTTGATGCGGTAGCCGTATCCTCCATAACTCAGCAGGTCGCGGATGCGGATGATCTTCCACGAGGCGATATCGGCGTAGCCCAGTGTCTTTTGCTTCCACACAAAGGGCGGATACTGATAATGCCATCCGCCTGCATCACATATGGTGGTCAGCGTGGTCATGAATACAAGGGCATACGTCAGCACCAGTATCGGCACAACGATCAATATGCCGATATATATGTCAACGGCCTCTTCTTCCTTCAGCACAACGGCAAACAAAATGAAAAGGGTGAATACGCCGGACAGAATGAACATCCAGCGTATCCACATTACAGAGATCTTTTGTTCTTCGCGAAAATCCATAACAGATCAGGATCAATGATATAATGTTCCGGTGTTCACTACAGGATTGGCCGCTTTATCAGAGCACAGTACCACCAACAGGTTGCTTACCATAGCGGCTTTCTTTTCTTCATCCAGCTCAACGATGTGTTCATTGGATAATTTGTGCAGTGCCAGTTGCACCATGCCAACAGCGCCTTCCACGATCTTGGTGCGCGCGGCTACCACAGCTGTTGCCTGCTGACGCTGCAGCATGGCTCCGGCGATCTCTTCGGCATAGGCCAGGTGAGTGATGCGCGCTTCAATTATGCGCACACCGGCCAGTTGCAAGCGCTCTTTGAGTTCGCCCACCAGCATCTCGTTGATGTGTTCACCACCGCTGCGCAGGGTCACTTCCTGTGCATCGTCGTCGCCAAAGTGATCATAAGAGAATGATCCGGCGAGATGACGAACGGCTGCATCGCTTTGCAGTTTAACATACATCTCATAATTCTCTACCTCAAACTTGGCTTTGGCCGCGTCATCTACCTGCCATACGATCACCGCACCGATGATGATGGGATTACCCAGCTTATCGTTCACTTTGATCTTATCGCCGTCAAGGGTTCTTGCCTTCAGGGATACTTTGTGTTTTCCGTAGAAGGGATTCGCCCAGTAGAAGCCGTTTTCGGTTACCGTGCCCGCATATTTTCCGAACAGTATCAGCACCTTGGCATCGTTGGGATTAACGATGAAGAAGCCGATCAGCAGGAACAACCATAGCAGCATGAGCAGGGAAAAGGCCGGATGAAAGGTAGCGGTCACATAAACGATGCCTCCGGCTACGATCAATTGCAGGAACAACATCAGGAACCCGGAGTTGGGTTTTACAATTTTGTCAGTTATCATAGTTTTTAGGATTAGATGCTAAAATGATATCACAAAGATATCATCACGTGAAACACTTCTGCAAGAGGTATAGTCATATTTATTGAAATTTTAACATTTCACCTCCGCAGCTCAAACTCATCACGATCGTCGAGGAAGGGAAGCCTATCGCGGATATCGTTCAGCAGGGTACCGTTGAGGGTTACGGTTTCCACGGCTTCATCGTGCGCCACTGACAGGAGCCGCTGCCCCATGGGGTCGATCACTGTGCTGTGTCCGCTGTGGTATACCGCATTACCATCGTTGCCCACCCGGTTAACGCCCACCACGTAGCACTGATTTTCAATGGCGCGGGCGATCAGCAGCTGCTCCCAGGCATACACGCGGCGCTCGGGCCAGTTAGCTACATAGATGAGCAGGTGGTAGGGGTGCGCACCCAGCTCGGTGAACGGCGGCGACTGCCTGCTCCATACCGGGAAGCGCAGGTCATAGCAGATCAACGGTAATATTTTCCAGTCGTGGATCTCAGGAAATATCTTGTGTTTGCCGGGGGTATAATGTTTTTCTTCCCCGGCCAGGGAAAAGAGATGTCGCTTGTCGTAATACTGCAGTTCACCGCTCGGCTCCATCCATATCAGGCGGTTATAATAGCTGCCATCATCCTCAATGATCAGGCTGCCTGTGACCACCGCCTGCTTCTGCATGGCCATGGTGCGCATCCATTGCACTGAGCTGCCCATCATATTCTGCGCGAAGTGCTTACTCTCCATCGTAAACCCGGTGCTGAACATCTCCGGCAATACGATAATATCGGTTTGGCGTACGTCGGCCAGCAACTCTTCGAAATGCTGAAGGTTGGCTGATGGACTTTCCCAGACCAGATCGGCCTGCACCAGAGTCAATGTCAGATCTTGCATAATATTTCTGCTGCGCGCTCCAGCGTGCTGTCCTGTTTGGCAAAACAAAAACGCAGAACAGGCGCTTGTGAACCATTGCGGTAAAAGGGTGATAAAGGTATGGCGGCGATCTTGTGTTCGATAGTCAGATGTTCGGCAAAATCCATGTCATTGCTGTCGGAAATGGCACTGTAGTCCAGCAGCTGAAAATAGGTGCCCGCGGAAGGGGTAAGCGTAAACCGCGACTGACGGAGCATGTTGGCGAACAGATCGCGTTTTTTTTCATACATGGCGCTCACCTGACGATATTCTTCGGGATCCAGCATAAAATCGGCAAGGGCATGCTGAATGGGCGTGTTCACCGAAAACACTTCGAACTGATGCACACTGCGGAATTCCCGCGTCAGATATTCCGGCGCCAACACATAGCCGATCTTCCATCCGGTATTGTGATAGGTCTTGCCGAAAGAAAAGATCACCATGCTTCTGTCACGGAGCTCGGGATAAAATAAAACGCTCTCATGCCGCTGACCATCAAAAATGATGTGTTCATATACTTCATCACTCAGAATGATGATGTCTTTACCCGAAACGATCCTGATCAGCTGTTTGATGTCGGCAGCATGCAACACGGTGCCGGTGGGATTGTGCGGGGTGTTGATCATGATCATGCGCGTGCGCTGGGTCACCATCTTTTTAACCGCGTTCCAGTCGATACGATATGCCGGCGCTTCAAGGGCAATAGGCACAGGCACTCCGCCGTGAATGCGTATGGCGGGCGCATAACTATCATAAGCCGGTTCAAAGATGATCACCTCATCACCCTCCCGTATAGTTGCCGCAATACTTGTATAGATGGCCTGCGTGGCACCTGCGGTGATGGTGATCTCTGTGTCGGGATGATACTGTGCCTGGTAGATGGTGGCAACTTTTTCCGCTATGCGCTCGCGCAGACTCAGCACGCCCGGCATCGGTGCATACTGATTCATGCCCTTGCGCATGTATTGATGCACGAGGTCGATCAGTTTTTCGCTGGACAGAAAATCAGGAAATCCCTGAGCTAAATTGATGGCACCATGCTGATTGGCCAGGGCGGTCATGCGGGCGAAAATGGAAATGCCCGCCTGTGGTAGTTTACTTTTGATCGATACTTTCTGGTCGGCCATGGGATAAAAGTAAGGGAATTATCCTAATCTGCAGCGTCCTATGCACTATCACAGTTTCGCGTAATTTTACTGCATGCCGCGCATCTGCTTTTTTAATTCCGTGCGTTTTTGGGGAGGTGGTGAAAAACTGCATCTCGACCATGCTATCGGATGCCGCGAGCTGGGGTATTCGGTGGTGATGGCCTGCGACCGCGACGGTGCGCTCTGGAAGCGTGCATCGGCAGCAGGTATTGAATGCGTGCATGTGCGCGTGCGCAACCTTTCTTTTCTGTCGCCTTTCGCGCTGCGCAACATCGCTCATGTGCTGCAACAGGTACAACCCGATGCCGTGGTATTCACCACCTCGCAGGATGTAAAGGCCGGTGCGCCGGCTGCCAGACGCGCAGGTGTTGAACGCATCGTGTATTTGCGCGGACTGGCGGCGCCGGTAAAGAATAGTTTCATTAATCGCCGTTTGTTTACTTCCACGCTCACGCATATCGTCGCCAACTCGGAAGAGACCAGGCGATTGATGTTGCAGGATATGCAACAGGTATCCGGATTATTGCCGGTGCAGGTCGTATATCACGGAATAGACACCGAATTGCCCGACACGCCGACCAAACATCCGCTGATCGTACAAAAAGGCAGCGGCATCATACTGGGGAACGCAGGTCGGCTGACCAAACAAAAAGGACAGATGGACCTGCTAGCCGTGGCAGCGATACTGCGGGACCGCAAACTGCCATTCACTTTGTTCATTGCCGGTGAAGGAGAGGAACGCGGTGTGCTGGAGCAACAGATCGCATCCTTGCAATTGCAGGATCAGGTGGTATTGATGGGATTTGTCGAGGACATGCCGGCGTTCATGCGCAGCATCGATATTTTTCTGCTATCATCACACTGGGAGGGATTCGGATTTGTATTGGCGGAGGCGATGGCAAACCAAAAACCTGTGGTGGCCTATTCGGTCAGCAGTAATCCCGAGATCGTTGAGCACAACATAACAGGATTTCTGGTGCCTCTGCACGATACACGGGCGTTTGCCGCTGCCGTGAACACCCTCGCTCAGGATGCTGAAATTCGTAAACGGTTTGGTGCCGCAGCACAAGCAAGTGTCCTGCGGAATTTTCAATTTAAGGAGCAATTAAGGAAATTGCTTGAAGCAATAGAACTCCAACGATAAGGATCACAAATAATCATCCATCTCCTTCCGTTTCAGATCGGAAGTGATATCCTTGATCTCCTGCTCTTTAT
>DAIMYJ010000050.1:0-21743 GCA_036734545.1 Chitinophagales bacterium | reverse complement strand
CATGCGGCCAGCATCTGTAAAAAATTCCGATACAGTCCGCATAATCAAATGATTGAATTTTTTATCGCTTAAAAGCACTTTGGCTTACAAAGTGCGCTGACTACTTTTCTTTCTGCCTCAGCCGGGAAGAAAAGTAGCAAAAGAAAGCGGCTGGTTTGACGTTACCCTGTCCTTTATCGCACCTATCTGCCTGCACATCTTTGAAACGTGCAGGAAACTATCAGACTGAAGGAAGTTTTGCGCCTGATGGATGCTACTGATGAGCAGGGAAAAGCCGTGCCGTTCAGCATCACATTCTACACCGCCGATGACGAAAGAGAAACCGGTGGTGAATGCATTAAGATCCCGCAGCAGATCGTAACCAAGCACAGACAAATGGGTGGGCGAACACCGGAGCCGCCGACATCGGCCGTCACCGGAAAAAGCAAAAGCCCAAATCATGGTGTGCACTTTACCCGTAACCTCGTCATACCAGGCTGGGCACATATGGTAAAAGTTCACCCAAGGCTGATCACCCATTTTAATAACAAAAGGGTAGTATGGTAGAATTACAGCACAAAACCCCGTGGTATGCCGGCGAAGTTTTTTATGAGCCGGGGTCATCAAACATCTACTCGTTTGAGGGTATTCACTCGCTTGCCGGGAGCCGCAATGGCGTGGTGAGCAAATACCGGTATCAGATCGATACCACTACTCAAAACTACGAATGGAGCAATTGGGGTGATGACAACCTCTTCCCGTATAACGTAGACCGAGATGTGCGCAAAAACGGTATTGCTACCCGCGCACTGGAAATTCTTATACAAACGCATTTCGGCAAGGGCTTCTACACATACAAAGAGGTAGTGACCGATGAGGGCAAGCTCAGGAAGGTCATTGTGAACGATGAAAAGTTCCGCGACTTTGCGAGGTTGACCAACCTGAACCGGTTCATGATCCAGATGATCAATGATTACGTGTGGTTCCGCAATGTGTTCCCCGAGCTTATCCTTTCGAAAGATGGCAAATCCATCGCGCTCGTAAAGCGCCATGACCCGATACACTGCCGCTGGGCAGTGGCCGATGAGCAGGGATTTATCCCGCACCTGTATGTGTCAGCGGAATGGCCGAACCCCAAGCACGACTACTATACCAAGATCCCTGCACTGCATGTTGACTTCCCTCTCATGGACCTGCTCAATAGGCGTGATGCCGGTAAGCTCAAAGGCGGTGACAGCCTCGTGATGCCCATACGCCTGAATAATGGCGGTGGTATCTACTACGATAAAACACCGTGGGATGCCATCCGCTCTCAATGGTTGCCGGTGGCTACCAATATCCCGAAAATGAAGGCGGCACTGCTGGAAAACCAAATGACCATCAAGTATCACATCAAAGTCCCCTACTCTTTCTGGGAGCGCAAGTTTGGTAATGAATGGAGTAATTGGACGAAAGAGGTGCAGAACGCCAAGATCCGCGAATGGCGCGAAAGCTTTGACAAGTTCCTCAAAGGTTATGAGAATGCCGGCAAATCATTCGTGTCGCACTACGACCGAGATGAGTATAACGGCAAGATCTACGATGAGATAATTGTGGAGCCGATCGAGGATAAGCTCGGTGATAAAAAATGGATCACCGACAGCTCAGCTGCAAACTCAGAGAACCTGTTCGCCCTCGGTGTTGACCCGACCATACTTGGCCAGTCATCACCCGGAGGAAGTGAAGGTGGCAGCGGCAGCAATAAGCGGGAAGCTTTTGCCATCCTGCAGGCGCTCATGGGTATCGGAAGAACCGTAATCTTCTCGCCTTTAGAATTGATACGCGACTTCAACGGATGGGATCCTGAACTGAAGTTCGGACACGTTGACCTGGACACCAGCCAGACGCTTGATGAGAACCCTACCGGTAAACAAACAAAACTTTCCTGATGGGACACCTCATAACCACAACAGAACAGATCCGAGAGTTTGTGCCCGTAGCCAGCTCGTTCAAGTTTGATGAGATCGAACCGCAGATCAATGATGTAGAACAGGAATATATCATTCCCATCATCGGTCAGGCTCAGTTTGATACACTGGTTGCATTGGGAGGCCCTACAGGCACCAACCTCGAATTGATCAAACGATGCCGCAACGCGCTGGCAAAGCTGGCAGTAATGAAGTGGATACCGTTCGGCAACATCAATGTTCAAAGCGGCGGCTTTTCTGTAAAGGCTACTGATACCGCTCAGATTGCATCTCAGTGGCGCGTAGATAAGCTTGAGGAAGACATGCGCCGGGAAGGTTGGAACGCATTACACCGCATCCTCACCTACCTGTGGAGCCAGCCGGAAGGCATATTTGATGATTGGGATGCCTCCGATGAGAAGGTGGAACACCGTAACTGGCTGATATACTCAGTGGATGATTTCAATAAATACTACTTCATCCAAAACAGCTACGAACTGTTCTGCCGCATAAAGCCCGGACAGCGCGAAGTGATGAACCAATACATCCTGCCTATACTCGGTCAGGACCTGTATGATCAGGTGCTCGATCAGGTAGTGTCCGGGACATTGACGGCCGACAATAACGCACTGATGGAATACATCAGACGCGCCACCGCACCCCTTACCATCTACGAAAGCGTGGCATCCATGGGCATAGACCTGAGCCATTGGGGGATCACCACTCTGGAGAATGCCGATAACGGCGATAATACCGCCATCAGAAAGCCAGCATCACCCGACCGCCTGAGCTTTGCCCTCCGTAAAGCCGGCACAGATGGCCGCAAACACCTGGGCGCACTTCGCGCATTCCTCAATAACAACGCCTCATCGACCAAATATGCCCTCTACTATGACAGTGACCTGTATCAGGATCCTGCCGACCTCGATGATGAGGAAGATGGCGATATGGTCAACGAAGAGGATAGCGGCGTATTCATCATGTAAAATCAAGCATATGAAAATTTGGAACTGGCTTAACGGCAAAAAAACAGCGATCGGAACCGCGGCATTCATTGCAGCATGCGTGCTCAGTGAGGTAGTAGTAGGAATCTGGCATGCAGATTTCCATTGGATATCGCCAACTATTGAAACACTCAATTGGGCAGGCATGTTGTTTGGCGGCACCGGATTGGCACATAAAGCATTCAAAAAATAAGCAGGTATGACCTTAAATCAACAGCAGACATCACAGCTGAAGACCGCGCTCGATGCGCAGGGCAGCTATTTCCATGCGCAGCAGAATGATGCACGCATTACCAATGCGCAGTATGCCGCATGGAGGCAGGATTTTATCACTTGGCAGGAGGCGTATGCTTCTGAAGGCCTGATCATCACCATGCCCAACGGGAACACACAGCCGCTGTCCGGTATCGACCAGGTGCCGGTGCCGCCATCCCGTTAAGGCAGGGTTGACTTATTGAACTGCGAGGCACCTGATGGTAGATGTACTGCCTGTACTCCTATATCTGGTGGTGTTATTACTGATAGTGGTAGCAGTTCTATTCGCAGTCATGGCAGTGATATTTTTTCTTTTTTACAAAAAGAGTGACATGCATAACCGACAGTTGAAGGAATTTATCGAAACACTCAAACGATACCTTGATGAAAAGTAAAGTGCACTTCTCCGGAACACTGCTGATCATGGCGGTATTTGCCATTGATACCATCAGTGGCATGTGGCTCGAGATCATCGGCACACCTGACCCGCAAACATTCGAGGCGTGGGGCTATCAGCTGCTGGATATGCTTGCCAATAAATCATGGTTTACCTATGTGCCATACCTGCTGCTCGGCCTTATCATTGTGTTCCGCTTCTGGCCTCACCTACTTAAGCGACTCAATTTTGACATACTCGATGTGGCACTGCTTGTCATTTACCTGGCAAGCTGTGTCATCACAACCATTGACTACCACACCAACAACAATATGCGGGAGTGGATGACGGATGCGGTAAGCTTCGCCATCATGACTGCATTCATACTTCTGATAAAAATTGTATTCTGGATAAAATGGAAGAGGTAGCAAAACAATACATCTCAGACCCATCTCTGATATGGGGGCTTTCATTTGCTGTGGTAGCACTGGCTGTTGGCATTATATGGCTGGTGAGGTTCATCCTGTTTAAAATGACACCTGTGCTTCAGGAAGTGGCCGTGAGCAATGTTACCCTGTCAAAGGCACTGGAAACTCTTTCCAATAATCTGGTGGAAAACAGTGCAGTTACCGAACAGCTTATCAGAGAACAACAGCTGCTGAACCAGCAAATGAACATTGTCATAAACCGAAAGCCATGAGTGTATCTGTGCCGGCAACCAGACCGAAGATCTCGCGCGAAGAAGTGGAGAAGATCATCTCCCACTATGAAGTGGATCGCGAAAAATATAAGGTTATCATCGTAGGCATACGGGGATACTACCTGAATACCATCGGCAAAAATGGGGTTAATGACCGAGGCGTTTACGATGATGCAATATTCATCGTAACGCCCGGTTATTTTGCCGCATATAACGCGAATTGCGACCCTTCCAGCTACCGTATAGGTTATGGCATCGGTGAGCAAAAGGGCATTGCCAACCTCAAACCGGGTGCATACTACGCCTGGAAGATTGATATGCACCGGGGCAAATACGTTGCGCTTTGCCAGCGCGTAGGTCCGATGACCGTAATCCGTGACGGTAACCCGCCCTATGAACAGACCAGCCGATACCTTGGCATTAACTGCCACATGGGCGGCCAGCATAACACAGGATCTCTGGGCTGCCAGACCATCCCTCCGAACCAGTGGGATGACTTCATAAACTCGACCATCTACGAACTCAAAGCATACTATGGCACGCTGTATCAAAATACCACCGTGCCCTATTGCCTGATCGAAGAAACTGAAAGGAGGAAACTATGATGAAACCATCAGCACCTGAAGACGCTCCGGAAATACGCGCCAAGGTTTTTGATCTTATGCAAAGCGCAAAGCTCAGCAAATACGGCATCAAAATAGTAAATGGCAAACCGATTTCCGTGGATGAGCACCTGAAGCCAAAGCCGCGTGTTACCCTGTCCTTTCGTGCGGCAATTGCCGCCGCTTTCTTTGGATAGTAAACACCGAACTATGAAAAATCTTTTCTCCAAAGTGGCATGGCTGCTCATCGTGGCCGCCGTAGCAGTGATCTTTGTCATGGTGTTGTTCGCAGCACTATCTACCCGATCAAATGCACAGACAGTTTACGGATTCAACGGCACCAATGTGCCGGAGAATTTAACGCCCGAGGTAAGGACAAAAATTGTCCAAATGCACCCGGTAGGCGATACGGTGTGCATGGTTTTCCGTAATGATAAGTATACAGGACCCGCTCCGCTGGCAGACATCCAGAACGTGATCAGCCTGGCTACCGAGCTCGAACAGAACGGCCGCCATCTGGTGATGGTATACACCTTTAATACCCGTGGCGCAGTTTCGCTGGATGACAACTTTTATGCATTTGAATACTTCCGTGATGCGGGTATCGATATTATTGCCGGCAGGCTTGGGAATGAAGAATACTTCAAAGCTGCCGGGCACGGCGGGAACTGGAACACCTACTGGAGCTTTGCAGGCCCTGTGCATGACCGGTTACTGACATACGATATTGACCGTATCATCATTCCCGTAGCTGATCACCTGGATACCAAGTGGAACCCATCAGCCGCGGCATTTATCAATGCCGGAACCATCTATGAGCCGGATTTCCATTTTTACTGGGGAAGAAATGACCTGCCCGTATATGGAACACTGGTAAATGATGCCCTCCCGCAGGAACTTTCCAATGGCCAATACCTGCCAAACACCGATGCTTTCTACCGCGATGTATATGAGCAGGTGACTACATCTGACCTCCTCGATGAAACAATGAGCTGGCATGCTGCTACATTCCCCGGCAAACGGATGTGGGTGACAGAATACGGCCCTCCCGGCAATCCTGGCGGCCTTGGCGGTGCCATAGGCTTTGAGGCATGCACTGACTGGTTTTTGAACCGATGCAAGGCATACCCACAGATCAGAGTGCTGTGTAAGTTCAACGGCCCATCGGTTACCGGATTCATTACCAAAAAAGGTAAACAGGATGCCGATTTCCTTGGTACATACGTAGACCGCCTGTCCTACTTCACTTTGAAGCAGTTCTACTACAATAAATCAGCTACGGCGGTACAGCAGATCACCAGCCCCGGAACCTATGTGTTTAGCGTGCACAACGTAACGCGGAACGCGATCGATCTGGAAGGCTATGTGCCGGTGGCCGAAGGCCTGCAGGTGGATGGGTATATCTTCAACGCCATAGCAGGCTCCAACTATTACAGCTCATCCGGACAGATGGCGTGGTGGGCAAATGGATCCTCCAAAGTCTACGAGATCAATAACCCTGGCGTTTACTATATACTGCCGGCACTCAGCTATGGATATCTGACCGTAACGGTATCCAGTATTGAAATACCCGGATGCACCGATCGGGCAGCGACCAACTATAACCCGGAAGCTACAACTGATGACGGCAGCTGCACCTATCCCCCACCACAATGCCTGCGAAAGCGATGGCTGTTCAGCAGCTTGCCCTGTAAGCCGGCGAAAACAAACTGCAACTGCGAAACCTCAAAAAAATAATGCCATGCCGAAGAACCCTATTAAAAGCAGGCTTTATGCCATGAAACCCGGGGAATGCCTTGAATTCAAAACATATACCCCATCTAATCAGGCGCATGCAGCGGCCATCTGCTCTTATCACCGAAACAAATCTGGCGGCGAACGCAAGTGGAAGACCAAAAAGGAAAACATGCATGTGATGATCTACTGCGTAAAATGACGGCAATGGCACGCAAAAAAATTGAAATTGGAGACAACCTTGCCTTTGTCATATTAATGGCAACACTGTTGATTTCAGTATGCATCATGAGCTTATTAGGAGGTTAATCATGATGGAACTATTGAAACGCACCTACACGGTATCCAGCAAAGAGTGGCCGGATGCCAGGCTCATTGGCCTTGTGGTTGACCGAGATGGCAAAAAATATGTGACCGCGCAGCTTCCGGATGGCGAACAGGTGGAAATACGCTGGTATCATGTGACAGGCATAACCTACCGCGGATGGTTCATGCGCTTCATTTACCGTAAGGCACACCGCGAGCTTCCGGATCTGCGCGAGCGGTTCCTCAATAAGCTGAAGCCGCTGTCTGGAGAAGTGAAATACCAGCGCGAACTCCTGAGAACGCAGAAGCTACTCAAAAGCAAAAAGCGGCTCAAGGCTGCACTCAAAGTAAGAGGTTATAACCCGTAATGAAAAAATCTCATTCAGTTCATCAATAAAACAATGAAGTATGCCTAAACGCAGATTATTCAGCCGCAATGACGGCACAACATTTGGCGAGGATGTCCGTGAGATATCCGAAGAAATCGCTGCATTCCTGCGGGGAATACCCGCAAAGATCAAAAGCCTGCTGCCCGAGGCAGAGGATATCGTTGTAGCACTCGAACAACTTGAGGCAAACTTACGTGACGGAATGCCGGTAGATGAGGCTATCGACCGCGCACTGGCCATCATCCCCGGAACACAACAGGAGGCATTTTATGCACTCGCAAAACAGGCTTTGTCAGCATTCGTGGTGAAGCTGCGCATCGTGCTGGATAAAGCCGGCGAGATTGTGGAAGGTGTCGAAGGCGTAAGCCCCGAAGGTGCTATCAAGCGCGCTACCGCAGTGCGCCTGATCCGCGAGTTCAACAACATGAAGCCGACCGAAAATGAAGCTGCATTGGCTCTTGAAACGGCTGTTTTCTACACGCGAAATGCCTGATGAACACCATTACCCTGAAAGATAGTTCGGTTGCAGTAGCGTCACGGTGGGGTGAGTTATCCCGCCGTGACCTTTTATTCCTGGGCAGCAGGTTCCCGATCGCTGACACCCCCGAATTCCATGTGCAGGCATTCAGGCATTTTATGCAGCAGGCAAAATGGGGAGGCAACCGAAAGCTTTGGCGCTCGCTTTCAGGCGATGACATCTACAACATCCTGACCATGGGCGGTAACGGATACCTGTTCGGGTTCATTTTTACAGAACCTGAAATGGGAAAAGCCCAATGGAGGCGCTTCTTCCACCGCGGCAGGTGGTGGCACGGACCGGATCATGACCTGATAGATCTGACCTTTGGGGAATTTCGGTATGCCGAGGACTGCCTGAATGCCTTCCTGAACGGGAAATCTGATGAGGCGCTGGATACATTTATTGCCGTGCTGTGGCGACCGGGTTGTAAAAAGCCGCCGTTTGCTTTCCATAAGACCGATCGCATCGCTCAGAAAGCCCAAACAATACCCCACAACTTCAAATGCGCCCTGCTTCTGCAATACATTGCCATGCGCGGGTTCCTGATCGCTCAGAACCCGGGGGCGTTTGAAAAGCCATCTCAGGAAGAAGGCGCCGTTACCGTTAACACCGGAACCACCTGGGGAACGCTGATAAGCGCACTGGCGCAAAATATCACTGATCTGGAACGCATTGAACACATGAATGTGTGGCCGGCGCTGGAATGGATCAGTAATCGCAAAAAAATGACAAAACAAACGCCTACCAATGAACAACAATATTGACGAGATCGCCGGTCTGTTTGCCGACCTTGCGGCCGCCCACTCCCTGATAGGGGCCGAGAACTTTGCGCGCACATACGATGAATTTACCGCCAAACAGCGTTCCATTAACGGCTACGCCATGATCATGGAGCCGGTTACCAGCCGCCTGACAGGTCAAAATGAGGCACAGATCTATGAGATATATACCGTAGGCTTCTGCATCAATTACCCGTGGCAAATAGAGGAACACGACAACCAGTGGACCTATATGGCCAACTGCCGCACCATAGTGTTCGAAATGCTTGCCCGGATACGCTACTACAGCGAAACATACGGCAAGAACAGCCCATCTATATGGGATTCGTTTGACTATAACACCGTGCGGGTGGAGCCCATGTATTTTGATCAGGACCAGCGCGTGGGCATCAGTGCCACCTTTGAACTGATGGCCAGCGTGGATCTGTCGTTTGATGTGACAGACGCAGGGGATAGGTGGAGCGACCTGCCATAATTTAGTTTTTATATATTTGAGGAAAATCCACCTATATGAAATCATCACTTTTTATTGCGATGCTATGCCTTTGCTTGAGTTCTAAGGCTCAACTTACCGGGTCAATGGTAATTAACGATAGCAAGGATACCAGCTATATAGTGGCCGAATTCCTTTATTCATCACCGGATTTCACCTATTTTAAACTGCATGACACCATTTACAAGCTGGAAACAAGGTATTTTGTTAATTCCACGGGTTTTAGGCAAATTCCGATTACAACCTATGAACAACAGATGTATGACGCGTTCAAATCTGCGAAAACATCTGTAGGACTGGCTTTAACTGGTGTTGGAGTAATATTGGCAAGCAGTTTGTTTCTAGTTGGGGAAGAACCCAAAAAGGATTTTTACACAGCGGGAGTAGTTGCAGGATTTGGCATTGGAATAGCCTCCTTTGTATCTTATATGAATTTTATCAATAGAGGGATGCGGGCAAACGAAAAGGTAATTGCAGTTCCTTATGATTTCTAACTGGCATACACTTTGTAAATACGCAAATCATGAAACACTTACTCCCCCTGCTGATCATTGGCCTGATGGTTGCCTCGTGCACAGAAGAACCGCTGCCTGAGCCACAACCCACGGAATACCAGGTGCGTTTTGAAGTGGAATGTGATAGCTGTATGGCATCTGCCGCTGTTATGGGCATAGGCCCTTACGACTCTGTGTTAGGTTATTGGATATTTGACACGATAGCTTATCAAGGTCAAGGCGTAAACTTAACAGCCTTAGATTTTGGCAGTGATATTGATTCAATTAGAATCAAAATATCTGTAAATGATAGTGTTGTCGTAAATCGCGACACAGTTGGTAATGACGGGATTGTTTTTGGCGAATCTTATATCATTGATTAAAAAAAGCCCCTGCTCTACATCAGGGGCCTTCTGCTACTTGTTTTTTAGCAACTGCCAGAGGAACCAGCGGAGCATGAACAGTCGCTCGCGTGTTTGAGCAGTATCGTAATCCATGCGCTCCCATAGCGTGCCGGTGTTGAGCAGGCGGGTAATGTCTGCCAGCAGCGGTTCTACGCCATCAAGTGACTGGGTGAGTGTGTTGAGCGCAATGATCCAATCTCGCCGCAGGCTGATGTATTGAGGCAGTTTTACCTGTATTTGGGGCTGGCCTGCTGTATGGATCATGTCCAGTATACGGGTGTTGTGCATCCATTGGTGCACGGCACACTCATCTTCGTAGATGTATCGGGTATCAAACACAGGGCCTACGGGGTAGTGCCTGAGCAGGAGGTGATCTGCCAGTAGCCACTTATGGATGCTGGCGTGGTTACGCTCCCGATAGGCCTCTATTGCCTCTGAGCTGGCTACTGAATGGTAATCTAACTGATAGGGCTTTTTGACCGGCTCAGCAAATCCAGGAAGAGCTGTGCCGTTGGTAACTAAGACTTTTCGCATTTGAAAAAAATTTAACGGTTAGTAAAACCCCGGAGGCTGCGAAAAGTACTAAACGGCAAGGCCATTCAGGTTTATGGGGTCTTCCTCCCCACTCCTCCGGGTTATCTTTGTGAATTCTGAACTGTAGAGAGATTGCCTCTGCCATACATTAATACTTTTCGCGAGGCAAACATACAACCTCCGGTTATGCGAAAACAATGCCAAAAGTGTGCGGGTTTGTGCGGATGCTGTGCGGTTTTTGCTTTGGGGTTCAAAGTGTCCAGAAATGTAGATACGCTCAATAACAAGTTTTCACTAAAAAGTGTGTGGATATTCAACTTTGTGTGGATAATTGGCGTTAATTTTGCAACACCAACCTTAAATCGCGCTATATGAAAATGATCGCTAAAACCAATCAGGCGAATGATAAGTCAACAAAGGTGGTTACTATCATTCGAAAAGGATACTCCGAAAGACAGCGTATTCCTAGCAATGGTCATTTGAGCCAGGATCAGCGTGAAACTTTCAAGCAAATGTTTCTTACCAAATATGGGAAGCTTTTAAGCAAGCTGGCTTATGAGTAAGCTCAGGAGAATCAGTATAGAAGATTTTGAGTTTATTTTAGAACTTCTTATTGAGTATCACAGGGATAGATCAGAGCCAATTCCTAAAAACTATAACCGCGAAAAGGTTGAGAGTTCACTTTCTCAACCTTTTTCAGTTATATTCGGTATGCAGTGTTACCCTGGATTTTTAAGAAAAGCGGCTACCCTTTTCTATCTATTCTGCAAGAACCACTGCATGGAAAATGGTAATAAGCGTGTTGCAATAGGTGTGCTAACGTGGTTTTGCTACATAAACAATCGAGATCTAAACCTTGATGATGATGATCTTCATAAGCTTTCAATAATAGTATCTACTAGTGACGCACTTGAACATGAGTCATGTATTGAAATGATAATGGCATTTTTAACGCCTTTCATTAGGCCATTGAGATAACCCCTGTCCTTTATCCCACCTATCTGAGCGCCCATTTTTGTATGAATGGGAACGCTCAACCACTTTACTGCCTACAATCAGGAAATGCAGCAGCTTGCCCGTCAGTTTGGGGCAGAACTGCGCTCTGAATGGGGTATGAAGGTTGCTAATGCCAGCACCGGAGGCCTCAAATCTCAGCTCAAGGCTAATGCCGGCAAGAGGTATGGGGTGGTAGACCGCGTTGCTGCCAAGTTCCCGCGCCATGGCATCTTCCGTATGGTAGGTGCCGGCCGAGGTCAGGCAGGATCTGTAGGTACCACCTGGCGGGATAAGAACGGCCAAACCAAGCGCACCAACCCCAACAGCTTTGGTAAAATGGATACCGGCAACCGCCGTGCCGCCGACTGGCTATCCCCTACCCTTGATAAGTTCAACGAGATCGTGGCCGATCGGGCCGCAGCTCACTTTGCTACCATTGGGCAGCAAATCGTGCTTAATGGAATCCCTGAAACCAAAAAGAGACTGTAATGGCAGGTTCTGAAAAAAGAAATGCGGTCATCTATATCAATGGGGTGGAGGTAAACAATACCCTATCCAGCATAGAATCGCATGCGCGTAAACTTAGGAATGAAATGCAGCACCTGGACAGGAGCACTGAAGATTTTCAGAGAAGCCTGAACAGCCTGCGAGAAACAAATAAGGTGCTTGCCGGTCATAGGCAGCAGGTAGCCGGAGTTAATCGTGCATGGGAAGATGTTAAAATGCAGCTCAAGGGCTTTGGGGCTACCATGCTGGCCTATCTGGGCGGAAATGCAGTGCTCTCAGGATTTAGTAACCTGATTCAGAAGAATGTTGAGCTTTCAAAGGCTCAAACAGCTGTTCAGAGAACGACACAGCTTACCAATGACCAGATGGACCAGCTCAATGAGAATTTGGGCAATATGAACACCAAAACAGCACGCTTGGAGTTGTTAAAGCTTGCTGAAGAGGCCGGAAAGCAGGGGAAAAATACCGTTGAGTCTGTCACAGAGTTTGTCAGTGACATGGATAAGGCCATTATTGCACTTGGCGGTGATTTGGGTGAGGGTGTAATTGAACAGCTGGGCAAACTATCCACGATTTTCGATACAAGCAGCCTTAAGATTGGTAACGCAATCAAGGCTATTGCCGATAGCAGTATTGCCAGTGCGCCGTATCAGGTAGATTTTATGATGCGAACCGCTGGTGTTGCAAATACGGTAAACATTGCCGCTGATGAGCTTATGGGCTATGGTGCAACACTTGAAAACCTAGGCCAGTCACAGGAAGTTTCAGGAACAGCCATAAATCAGTTCCTTTTAAAACTCACTCAAAACACCAATGAATTCGGAAAGATTGCTGGATTTGCAGATGGAGAACTGAAAAAGCTGATTGGTGAAGAGGGCACTAATGCAGGATTCATTGCATTCCTCAAAAGACTTAAAGAGACAAGTACAGGGACCGATGATTTGGTTAACAAACTTGATAGCCTTAAGCTTGACGGAACCAGGAACGCAGCCGTTCTTCTTACCCTTGCAAATAATACGGAGCTGGTTGCAAAACAGCAGGCCGTGGCAAAAGATGCAATTGGAAATACAGCATTGGTAATGGATAGCTTTAACAAGGCCAATAGTGACTTTGCAGCAAGCTGGACTAAGTTCATGAAAGGTCTTGGGGAGTTCTTTATGAATAACTCTATCAGCAAGGGATTTATGAACCTAATTACCCGTATTGCTGATACCAGAACAGAGGCGCAAAAAGCGGCAGATGCATTTAATGAGCAACAGGCAAGTGTTAAAAACCTTGAATCACAGATCATACCCCTACGTGACAGGTATGAACAGCTTACTTCCAAAGCCAAGCTGAATACCGATGAACAGCAGGAGCTCAAAAAAATAATAGCTACAATATCAACCATTCTACCAGGTGCAGTAACAGAATGGGATGAGTATGGGAATGCCATTGGTATAAGCACTCAAAAATTAAATCAGCACCTTCAGGCCGAGCGTGAAATGGTGCGATTAAAGAGTGCGGAAGCTATTAAAACCACATATACGGAGATCAATACCCTTATGGCAGAGATTGATGCAAAAGCACAGGAAATTAGCCGAGGTGGTTATATGGTATCCGGTAAAGGCCTGAAAAACAACGCTGCGCAGTTTGTACCACTTACTCCTGATGATATCAAAAGATTGCAGAAGGAAATTGATCAGGCAAAAGGCAAGCTTGTTGAAAGCTATCTTACAATTGAAAACAAACTAGGGCAAACCCTTACCGTAACAGACCAA
Organism: Chitinophagales bacterium; assembly: GCA_036734545.1. Classification (GTDB taxonomy): domain Bacteria; phylum Bacteroidota; class Bacteroidia; order Chitinophagales; family BACL12; genus UBA7236. The sequence goes on along the minus strand of DAIMYJ010000050.1, from coordinate 7,965 downwards.
TTTAACCTACAGATGTATGGTGTTACGAGTGCCGGAATGAACCTAGCGGCGTCTTACTTTGATAACACCACTAAATCAGCCACTGATGCTTCGGATGCGGTAGATGCCGCAGTCACTTCCACTGAGGATCTAATAAGCAACCTTAACAGTAGCAGTGGTATTGAGGATGCCAAGCAAAAACTGAAGGATTTTGCCGGTGAGGCAGAAGACATCAGGCAGCAGTTATTTCTGTTAACTCAAGACGATAAGGGCAAGGCGCTGGCCGAACTTGATGAGTTTTTTGAGCAGTTGTATATTAAAGCTGTAACAGCCGGACTATCTGAAAGCGAGATCAAAGTTTTGTATGAAGTATGGACTAAAGAATCATTAGCCCTCGAAAAAAAGTTCGATGATGCCGCAGCGGCCGCGAAGCGGCTCTTTAGCGGTGACTATGGCGGAGGTGATAAAACAGATGAGAAGGCTGTTGATGCCGCAAACAAACGTAGAGAAAGTGTTGAAAAAGAAACCGCTGCGACAGTTGCGCTTCGTGAAGAACAGGAGCGCTATATCGAATCCCTCTATATGAGCGGTGCAGCGGCAATTGAAAACGCTAAAACAGAAGAGGAGGCCAAAATTGCTCTTATCAATAGTATCAGAGAGGCTATAAAGCAAAAAGTGATGGAAGCTATTGCCGGATCAGTTGCGCAGGCCCTTGCAAGCGTTCCATTCCCTTTTAATATTGTTTTGGCCACCGCAGCCGGTGCCGCCGCTTCTGCCTTGTTTGACAAAGTTTTGCCAGCCGCCAGTATGCCACAAGCGGCAGACGGCGGTTACTTTGCCGATGTTGTTGGCCGTCAGGACGGCCGCTCATACAGGGCACAGGTGAACCAGCGTTTTATGGGCGGATACGCTACACAGCCGATGCTGGTAGGTGAAGCAGGGGCAGAATATACCATACCGTCATACCTCATGCGCAACCCGTATGTGCTCAATGTGGTTGATCAGCTGGAAGGTATGCGTAAAGGCAAAGGATCTGCTTCTTCTGATGCTCCGGTTACCTTAGACATAGAGCCTATTCTTGCCAAGATGGATGAGATGATCATTCAGATGAAAGAGGAAAAGAATGTGGTTATGCCTGATCAAACCATTAAAGAATTCCAAAAACGCTTGCGCATTCTTGAAATACTTGCAATAATACCATTCAGATGAGCATAACACTTGCAGTTCAGCCACAGTCTAGATTCATGTTCAGCCGCCAGCCAATTGCGGTGGAGGCCAGCACAGATAACCTTGTGCAGACCGCAGGGGTAAAGTTTTCCAGAACAATAACCTTCATCAATGCACCGGTTGCATCAGGAGTGGGGTTCCAGATCACATGGAACGGCATTACCGTTACCATGACCAGCCAATTGGGAACCATAACCGAGGATGGCACCAGATACAGGGCAAAAGCCATAGGCGAAACACTTGCAGACTGGATAGCGCATTTTGCCGAAGATGTTGGTTTCAATTTTTACATTGCCCGTGATTTTGACATTACCTATACTACCACCACATTTACTCTGACAGCCAAGGAAACTGGCGCTGACTACAACGTAACCTTTAACGACATACCGGGAACGGTTACGACCGATTATACCATTGGCGCCGAAACTACAGGTGTAACGCAGGTCCTGCGTAGCAACTTTGCCATCTTCCTGGATGTGTACCTCGCTGCCGGGGACTATGTGCGCCTGCAGATGTTCCGGACCGACAAAACGCAAACCGGATACTATGAAGCTCAGATACAGCGTGTGCTCCATTCCCGCATCAGCAGCCCGTTCCCAAGCATGACCAATGTAGACGATGTGGTAGTGCTGGAAGATGGAGAGGTCCTGAAAAAGTACTGGTTCCGATATTTTGAGTTCTTTGGCACTACAGCTGTGCCATCGCACTACTACCTAAATACTAATACCGGCAACTACTACTATGCCCTGATGGGCGGCCACTACCGGGATAAGAACCAAAACTTTTTGGCCTCCTACACTACGAACTTCCTGTTCCTGACTTTCCAGAAGCGCACCAAGTATGTGACCATGGATCAGCCGGAATGGCTGTATTGGTTCATTGCCAATAATGAAGGTGTTTATGGTAACCTTGAACTGAAGATATACTACACAGATGCAACAAGCGATACAGTATTCTATCCATGGGATATAAGCTCTGAAGATGAGCTTCGTGCCATGTATAAGGCCGTGGGTTACTTCCAGATCGTTGCCCCGAATGCCGATGTTGGTAAAACCGTAGAACGCTGGACCATAAGGATATTACCCACCGATGAGGTTGAGCCTATTACATCGGGAGAAACCTTTACATACTACCCTGTGACGGATGGCACCCCATGGTATAAACATTTTGTTTTCAGGAACAGCTTTGGCGGCTACGATACGCACCGTATGCGTGGTGTGGTGGCAACAGGACTTGATGTTACCAGTGAGATACTCAACAAATGGCTCGATGACGACTACCTTCCGAGCGATGGAACCTATACCAATACCGAAGGCCGAAACCAGGTAAGCTATACTGCCACTGTTGGGTTTGAAGATGAGGAAGCCATGATAGACTACCTCCGGGAGATATTCGTAAACCCAAGGGCAGCAATTGTGGAGGAAGACACCGATGCCGATGATGGCAGTGTAAAGGTGGTGCCCGTGGTAATTGAGCCCGGAAGTATCAGGATAAAGAAGAGTGATGACATGCTTTTCAGCTTCCAGTTCAACTACAAGGAAGCATTTGATGATAAAGGAATACCTGAGATCGTATCATGAAACTAGCTATAATTGTAAACCAACAGTTTCTGGTAATACCGGAAAGCGCACTGGCTAATATTTCACAGCCTAACCCATTGTTCAGTTATGAAGGGGTGCCTGGCAAGTTGCTCTTCCCGATAAGCATACCGTATCAGGAGAATGCTCCTATACTTGGACTGACAAGTGAATCGGCTATTGTAGACAACCCGATCAGGTTTGACTGCCAGATGCTACTTCTGGATACCTGGCTTCTGAATGGAGAGCTGGTGATAACAAAAAGCAATCGAAAGAATATCGAGATATCTGTTGCCTGCCCGTTTTACGACCTAAGCTTTGACCTGTTCAATACGAATATCAGGGAATTAGAGTGGGAAAACATTAATCTGTCAGATCCTGTACCGCAGATATACATTGACATTGAATTCAGTTTGATTGGTGGTGCTGGACCTGATACAATTACCGTAAATACTGGATTTGGCGAATACGAGCATGTTACAGATGGGTTTGAAGGCACACCCGCTGTTATTGGAGCACTTTATGATGCCATTAATTTAGATACAGATGAATCAGGCATCAGCGCAACAATTATTGGGTCAAATGTATTGAGGTTAAGGCAGGATGCGTTAGGCACGCTTAACTATGTGTTTGACACTTCCCTTATCAGCGTTTTGAGCGCCACATACACATTTACTTACGATTACATGACCTGGCTTACAGATTGGCATGATGACCTTGCGGCCTATCTGGAAACAACCATGGAAGCCGGAAGTATATACCCGGATACCCCTATACAGTGGCCAACCTACCGAAATCAAGACCATTATGGAGACCTTAACCCAGACTTTACCGGATGGGTGAATAACTACGAGCAGGGGAAGCCGTGGATTAATTACAGTTCTACGGAATCCATGACAGGAAATAAATACACTTTAGTGCCTATGCTATTCCTTGGAAAGGTGCTGGAGCAGATATTTTCACAGGCACAAATTTCGCTTTCAGGGCCGGGGGCTTCGGAAGAAAGATTCAGGCGTATTTTGATAGACAACAACTACTCCATTGGAAAGGAGTGGTATGATCCTGAAAGTGACACAGAGTATGTATCATTCTCGGCCAGCATAAACCCCGCAAACCACCTTCCTGATATGACCGTGGGAGAGTTCATGAACGCATACCGGACAAAGTTCAACTTCTATTTTTGGTATGATCCATATGCAAGAAAGGTAGAGATTAGATGGAGGGAGGATGTGATAACCGACCAAAAGCGTAGCAACTGGAACGATAAACCATTTGCAGGAGAGCCAATAGATGAGCCATTTGATAACGAAGGTGTTACTTTCAGCAGTCCCTTAGATTCCAGCGATGAATATGCCGGCGTGTATCCTTCTTTTGCGGATACTTCTATTCTGCAGCATGACGATTATGTTATTGGCAAAGGGCAGCTACAAATAACCAGCGAGTTCACACATCCGAGTGTGCAGATCATACCAGGCACTGAGCGTCCTGAGTTGGGGGCAACAGCAAAGGTGCCGGTAAAAAAACAGGCTGGCAGTGGTGATGAATGGGAAATGCGCCGGAACTCGTTTGCACCTGGCATTTTGATTTACGTTGGTGATCCTGGTGTTTGGGATTGTAACTTGGCGGCCATTGACCAACTTGATGTGGATGGTAACGATCTTGGATTAGAGATTAGCCTTGTATGGGCCGAAACGTATGCGATATTTTATCCAAACTGGACGCAATTTGCAATAAATAGTAGCAGACGAAGAGTGATATTTGCTCTGTCGATAATCGACCTGATGACCTTTGAGTATGATAGTTTTTATGGGCATAATAATAAAGATTGGCTTGTAGAAAGTTGGGAAATTAGTGACATTATTGGCAACGTGGTTTTCTGTGAGTTCGTCCTCGTAAGACGCAGAAATTACCTAAACTAGCACCGATTTATCCTTAAACCTTACTTGTTTATGAACCTCATCACCCATGATGGCATGTATGACCTTGCTCTGGCGGGTCAGGCATTTATTGCCATCCTTCATACACGTGGAATTGCCGATGTACGTGAAAACCTACAATCCCTTCTGGTAACCATGCATGAGTGCCAGATAAAGGAATTCGATCCCGAACTGCAATGCCAGATAGATATTATCAAAGAGATAGACCAGGCAATAATTCAGAGCCGGGTGCTGAAAACCGATCGTTCAGGATGACGCTTTGCGTTCGGGTGCTGGTATCCGTTACGTGGCTGTAGATCATTGTTTCATGGATACGGCTGTGCCCTAGGATCTGTTGTAACACTTCGACCTTTCCTCCCGCTTCGAGGAATTGGGTGGCATACGTGTGCCTTGCCGTGTGGCTCGTTACCCGCTTCCGGATGCCGGCATAGGCTGCCAGCTCTTTAAGCTGCTTGTTTACCTGCTGTGGAGTGGGAAGACCGGGAAAGAGCAGGCCACCCGCCTCCACAGACTCGCTGATCAGATCGCGGCCGATGGTGGTGATGCCGAGCTTTATGGTTTGCGGCTTGATCTTGCGGGCTTTCAGCGGCTGGAAGATGAGCGTATCTCCCTCTACGTTATTGGCCGACAGTGTATACCAGTTGCCCTGCCGGAACCCGCCGTTGAGTGCGGCGAACAGGAACGCCCGGGCTATGATGCGGTAGCCGCCTTTCAGGTCCTGCGTATAGTATAGGTCAATGAAGGCCTGCAGCTCTTCCTTGGTCAGGAACTCGGGAGCGGTCTTCTCCTTGCGCACCTTATACCGCTTCCAGCGGTTTTCCTCAATGATCTCATCCAGCACGGCATCGGACATGAACTTACTGATGTTCTTCAGGTGCTTCCAGCGGGTGTTCTTTTTCAGGCCCTGCTTCTGCATGAACTCATCAAATCGGCGCGCTGTATGCTCGTGCATGTCGGCAATCATCAGCTTATCGGCATACTGTGCCAGCTTTTTGAGCGCATCGCCATAGTTCTTGAGGGTCATGGGATCCTTGATGCCGGTCCAGCGATCGATCTGCTTGTGGGCGTAGCCGAAGAAGTCATCCAGCTGGCCGGCTGAGTAATACTGGCGCAGGAAGCTATCCTTGGTCAGGATCTTATCGCTTTGCATGCTGCGGGTCATGATATCCCACGCCTTGGCTCTCCTGGCGGCGATTAGGCTGTTGATCTGCTGCTGTTCCTCCCGGCGCTCCCGCGGGAGTTTGACCATTCGGGAATCGTTACACCAGAACCTAGGCTCGATGGTGACACCGGTGGGCACCTCGACCTTCAGGCCGTTGATGAAGGCCTGCACTACGATCTTGGCCCTGCCATCACGCCTGCGCACAGCGTGACGGCGGCATATTAATGTTGCCGTGTAGCTGTGCATATAGCGTAAATTTTGTGGAGCGGCCGCAGAGATCTGTGGAGCAATTGTGAAGCAAGTGGGCATAGCTTTAAGGTTTTAAAGCCTTGCCCCCCTTGCCACGACTCCGCGGGGAGTAAGGAAAATACTAAGGTTAGGGTGAATGATGGAAAGTGAAACTTTAACATAAAATCCAGCAAATTCACGGTTTTCCGTGACTCTTAAGGTTTGAACTGTGGAGTAATTGTGTAGTTATTTGTTGCCAAGAGTGTTCACTATTTGCTTCACTGTGGCCGTATTGGCATCGATGGAATCGACCATTTTTTGGAAGTAACTGTCGATGATCTTCTCGTAAGCAGCATTTAATTTTTCGCTCAGGTCGATGACCTTGGCCTGCAGTAACTCGTTGTCCCGCCGCAATTGTTTTACGTAGCGCGAGTGCTCCGTATCTGCATCAGCTTCCGGTACAAGATGACTCACCTGGCGTTCGAAATCAGGAAAGTATTTATTGATGTCGTAAACGTGCTGTTCCCTTAGAATGCCGTGGATCCGGGCTACCATAGCCCACGGCACCACTTTCTTTTTGTAAAGATCGTAGAAGGTTCGAGCTGGCATATTCAGTTCACGCTGTAACTGAGATATGACTGGATCTATTTCCTCGATCCAAGTTCGTAACGCCGCGCCTGATATTCCTTTTGACATGGCAGTCTGGTTTTAGACCCACAAAGAAAAGTAAGGAATTGTGCGAAAAATGTGCGGTATCTATGCGGGTATATGCGGAATATGTGCGAATATTGTGCGAGTTATTGCAAAACTACCGCAGTTAAGACGAAACTATGAGCCAAGTTACAGAAAAGACCCAAACACAGGAACTGGTTGTGAGCAGTATCCTCAGCAACCGCCTCTTAAAGTATTCAGAGGACAGGAAGATCAGCATTCAGGCCGCAAAGCAGAGCCTTGCCGAGCATCTGGATGTAAAACAGATCAACATCACCCGCTGGTGCCGCAATAACGCCCAGCCAACACTGGCACAGGCTATTGAGATAGCCAAGTTCCTCGAGCTGCCGGTGGAGTCAGTTTTCACGACACATAAAATCTGACCATATGAACGCTACCTATTTCATTAACCACGATGGATCACGCGCCTACAAACTGGAGGGCCGCGATCTGGTTAGGCTTGACTTCCGCAGGATCAAGCTGGCCGATTCCGTACAAACCGATTGCCGCCTCCAGGAGAGCAAAGCCACATCAGAAGATGTGATGCGTATCCGTAGGGAGTTTATTGAAACCAATGAGGATGCCTACAATCAGGTGCTTGCCAATGTAGTCGCCTATGCATCGGTTAAGCTATCAGGTGCCGGCAACATCGTTTCAGGAACCCTGCAAATAGAAACAGCATGATTTGGCCGGAATTACCTGCCGGATACGTTCCGGCTGAGTTCAGCGATCTGTTTACGGATGGTGATATGCCCATGCTCAAAATGGGCATCACCTACTTCAAGAAACAGGGCGAGGCTTACAGAAGCCATACCACAAACCCGAATACAATACCGCACCTTCTCAGGTCAGATATCAAAGCTGGCGTGATCTACGTGCAGAAGTAAAGTTCTTTAACATACTGAAGTGCATGCCCGGTTCTAAAAAAAAGTTTCGGTTTGTCTGGGCGGTTCAAATGCACTTCATCCGGTCGGATGGCGGAATTGGTCCGCAGGTTCGGTAGGGCAAAAGAACCCTATAACAGAGTAAGCAATCCATTTATGATGGACACCACAGGTTCAAAGCCTGATCCGACCACAACATCCAAACGAAGATCGCCGAGGACTTCGATGATTCCCACGGTAGCGCTGATGTTTCACCCTAT
>DAIMYJ010000049.1:10881-21776 GCA_036734545.1 Chitinophagales bacterium | reverse complement strand
GGGTGAGTGGGTCAATGGGTGAGTGGGTCAATCTGCTGGTTCTAAGTTCCTGCATTCGTCTCGATACTCGATACTCGCTACCCGATACTAATTTGGTGAGTCTGATCATCTGCACACGCAGCGCAGCGAAGTCCCGCGTAATCGGGATCTGCACATTTGCATATCTGCATCCGCCGCGGCGGACACATCATCCTCACTGAGAAACATACACCCGCACATATTCCTGATCGGCGGTGGTCTTTACGGCGAAAACGTATTTTACTTTGGTGAAACTTTCCCAGCTGTAGATCTGGTGGCCGTCTGCATCCTGCACGTAATATGCCTGCATCTCCTTGATGAAATCGGTGAAGATGGAAGTGCCATTGGTGCCGATGGTATAAACGAGTTCTATGGCATCCGGCTTTTTGGTGATGAAACACATGCCGTCGGCAGTGCCGGTTTTTGCTTCAACGGTATAACTGATGCCGCCATCACCAAAATCATCGCGCAGTTTCGAAATAAGTTTGAGGTTGCGTTCCCAGTCGCTGAAGGTCATATCATACATGCCCACCAGATTATTCAAACTCACATCAGGGTACACACTGCCTGATGCAGTAGTATGACGCGCCACACGTTGAGCGCCGGCCGGCAGAGAGATGGTCAGTAAAAGCAGGGAGATCAGAAAAATACGCATGGTGTGTGTCAAATATTTCGGAGACAAAATTAATAGGTATTGTGCTAATCGGTATCTCAGGCGCCCATACGCTCCCGGGCGAGCGACAAGGCGAATGCCAGCTGATCATCCGGTGTCAGATGCGAGTTGTCCAGCACCACGGCATCCTCTGCTTTGCGCAGCGGACTGTCACTGCGGGTAGTTTCTTCGTGATCGCGTTTTTCGAGGTTGCGGCGTATCTCGTCGGCATCCACCGCCACGCCCTTTTGCTGCAGTTCTGAGAGTCGGCGCTGCACGCGGATGTCCATGGAAGCAGTGACGAACAATTTCAATTCTGCCTGCGGAAATACCACCGTGCCGATGTCGCGGCCATCCATCACGATCCCCTTTCCGCTGCCGATGGCCTGTTGCTGTTCCACGAGGAATTTGCGGACCGCGCTTACCGCCGCCACTTCGCTGACCTTATTGCTTACCTCCATGCCCCTGATCGCTTCCTCCACCAGTTCACCGTTCAGCCAGGTTTGTGTGCGTCCCTCCGCATCGGCCGTCATATGCAGGTTGATCTGCCCGAGGGCCGAACGCAGCGCTTCCGGGTCCTGCCAATCCACATTGTGCCTGAGCAGGAACAGGGTAACGGCACGGTACATGGCCCCGGTATCCAGGAACACATAACCGAGCTCCCTGGCCAGCTGCCTCGCCAAAGTGCTCTTCCCGCAGCCCGCATACCCGTCGATGGCAATGATGATCCGCTTCACGGGGCTAAGATAAGGTGGTATACCGAAGGGTAGGGTAGCCGGGGATGGGTCGTACCGGTGCCGGGTGGTTTTGGGGTAAATATTCAATTGAAAACCAAGTATTTATAGTCCTCCTCCGCCCGGATCCCGGTCACCGGCGGCACTGCTGCATACGGGCGAAGTGCAGCCGGGGGGTGTGGCGGCAGGGGGTGAACCGCAGAAAACCGCGTGATTTCGGGATTTTTGCCGTATCTTTGCACTCCTTTCCTCTGCCCCGAATGGGGATTGGCGAGGCTTCCGGCAACGGAAGAACAATTTAATTCACTTTTTAAAAAAAGTACCTTGGATAACCAAGAAATCATGGAGTCCTCAAACTCCGAAAATACCGGATCAGCTGAAGTGGTTGAAACGGTAAAAAAAGCCCCCCAAACACAAACTGCTCACGACGATTTCGATTGGAATGTTGACAAGCGCAACCGCATTGCCTATTCCCAGAATGACGTTGAGCGTATGGAAGCTACCTATGAAGGCACCTTCCGCACTTTGAATGATGCCGAGATCATCATGGCCACCGTAGTGGGCCTTACCGACAGCGATGTGATCCTGAACGTGGGTTACAAGAGCGACGGTCTGGTTTCCCGCACGGAATTCCGCGATATTGAAGACCTGCGTGTAGGGTTGGAAGTGGAAGTGTATGTGGTGAGCAAGGAAGACGGTAAAGGTCAGTTGAACCTCAGCCGCAAGAGTGCGAAGATGATGAAGGCATGGGAACAGATCGTGGATGCTTACAAGAATGAAACGATCGTTACCGGTAATATCGTCAGCAAAACCAAAGGTGGTCTTATCGTGGAAGTGTTCGGTATCGAAACCTTCCTTCCGGGTTCACAGATCGATGTGAAGCCGATCACCGATTACGATGGATATGTAGGCAAGAAGATGGAATTCAAAGTGGTGAAGATCAACGAGACCATCAAGAATGCCGTAGTATCCCACAAGGCGCTTATCGAAAGCGATATCGAATCTCAGCGTCAGGAGATCATCGGCAAACTCGAAAAAGGTCAGGTACTGGAAGGTACCATCAAGAACATCACCGACTTCGGTGCGTTCATCGACCTGGGTGGTGTGGATGGTCTGTTGTATATCACCGATATTTCCTGGGGTCGTATCAACCACCCGAGCGAAGTATTGCAGCTTAACCAGAAGCTCAATGTGGTGGTACTCGATTTCGACGACAACAAGAAGCGTATCAGCCTCGGCCTTAAGCAGCTCACTCCCCATCCCTGGGAAGTACTGGATGCCAACATTCAGGTGGGCAGCGTAGTGAAAGGCAAGATCGTGAACATCGAAGATTACGGCGCGTTCCTCGAGATCATGCCGGGTGTGGAAGGTTTGATCCACGTATCCGAGATCACCTGGAGCAACCAGCCGATCAACAGCAAGGAATTCTTCACTTTGGGCAACGAATACGAAGCGAAAGTGGTGACCCTCGACCGCGAAGAGCGCAAGATGTCACTGTCGCTGAAGCAGCTGTCTGAAGACCCATGGAAGAGCGCCAAGGATAAATATCCTATCGGCAGCCGCCACAGCGGTCTGGTGAAGAACATCACCAACTACGGAGTGTTCGTTGAACTGGATGAGAACATCGGCGGTATGGTACACATCAGCGACCTGAGCTGGATCAAGCGCCTGAACCATCCTTCTGAATTCGTGAAGGTAGGTCAGCACCTGGATATCGTTATCCTGGATATCGATGAGGACAATCGCAAGATGTCGCTCGGTCACAAGCAGATCGAAGAAGATCCATGGGATACTTTCGAACAGGTATTCCCTATCGGCTCTGTGCATGAAGGTACCATCACCCGCAAGGATGAAAAAGGTGCCCTCGTTTCCCTGCCTTACGGCCTGGAAGGATATGCACCGAACAAACACCTGGAAAAAGCAGACGGCTCCATGGCCCATGCCGAAGAGGTGTTGCCGTTCAAGGTGATCGAATTCGACCGCAACGACAAGCGCATCCTGGTTTCACATAGCCGCTTCGTGAAGGAAACTGTAGACGAAGAAAAGCGTGAGATCAAGAAGGATCGTCAGCGCGATGAGAAGAAGACCAAAACGCAACTCAGCAAAGTACAGAAGAACGTAGAGAAGACCACCCTCGGTGAACTCGACGTGCTGTCACAGCTGAAAGAGCAAATGGCTAAGGATTCTAAAGATGCCAAAGACGCTGCAAAATCAGCCGCAGATGAAGCTGAAGATGCTGCCGAAACGACAGAAGAGAACACCGAAGCATAATTGCGTTATTGAACCAAATACAAAACCCTGCCGCCATCGGCAGGGTTTTTTTGTGGTAGCCTGACAACGGATATATCACACCACCGCATTTACACATCTCCACATTTGCACATTTGCATATCTGCACATCTTCATATCGACACATCCCACCATAACATCCGTACCGTAAATTTGCCCCATGCAATACTGGTTGATCAAATCGGAACCCCACACCTATTCCTGGGATGATTTTGTGGCGACAAAGACAGATATCTGGAACGGCGTGCGCAATTATGCCGCACGGAATAACCTCCGTCAGATGCAGAAAGGCGACCTGTGCCTGTTCTATCACAGCGGCGATGTCTCGGCCTGCGTGGGTATTGCCAAAGTGGTAAAAACCGCCTATCCCGATCCGACCGCCGAAGAGGGCGACTGGAGTGCAGTGGATGTAACGGTGGTAAAGAAACTCAAAAAGGAAGTGCCCCTCAAGGCCATCAAAAAAATTCCCGCCCTCGCCGACATGCCTCTGGTGCGCATCTCCCGACTCTCCGTTTCACCGGTAACAGAACTGCAGTTCTACACCATTCTCGACATGGCAGAAACGAAGCTGACGGGGAAGTGAGTTTTTGGTATCGAGTATCGAGTATCAAGTATCGGGTAAATGCAGTGAACACTCACCTATTGGCCAAATTAGTATCGAGTAGCGAGTATCGAGTATCGAGACCAATGCATGAACTAGGAACCACCAGATTGACCCACTCACCCACTCACCCATTCACGAAACCGGGAGCATGATCCTGAAGGTGGTGCCCTTTCCCGGGGCTGATTGCTTTACGTAGATCTTCCCGCGGTGATAGCTTTCGATGATGCGCTTCGCGAGTGTGAGCCCTAAACCCCAGCCGCGTTTTTTCGTGCTATAGCCGGGTTCGAATACGGTCTTTTGTTTGGAGCGGGGAATGCCCTTTCCGGTATCCGTTACATCAATGATGGCATGGTGTGCATCCGTTGATACCTCAACGGTGATCTCGCCGATGCCTTCCATGGCATCGAGTGCATTCTTCAACAGGTTTTCGATCACCCAGTTGAACAGGATGACGTTCATGCGCACGGTGACCGGCTCTGCCGGCGGGTGGAAATTGTATTGTGTTTTTTGTGAACTGCGGCGCTTGATGTAGTCGATGGAGCGTTCGAGTTCGTCGGCGAGGTTTACCGGATGCAGGTCGGGTTGTGAGCCTACTTTTGAGAAGCGGTCGGCGATGAGCACGAGTCGCTGCACATCTTTTTCCATCTCCTGCAGCACATGGCCCTTGCCTTCGAGCTCAGGTACATTTTCGAGATATTCCACCCACGCTGCGAGCGAACTGATGGGTGTGCCCAGCTGATGCGCGGTCTCCTTGGCCATGCCCACCCAAACGCGATTCTGCTCAGAGCGGCGTGCGGTGTTGAACAGGGTATAGGCAACGATCAGAAAAGCCGCGATGATGATCAGTTGCACATAAGGATAATACAGTAATTGACGGTACAGGTCTGAATACTGATAATAGACAAATTGATAGATACCGCCGCTGATCTCCAGCTTGATGGGATCCGCAAAATCTTTCATCTGGCCGAGGCGCTTCGACAGGTAAGTGGTGTCATCTGCCACTTTCGCCGAATCGATGTTCAGGAAGGCCACGATATTACCGTCGTTGTCGGTGGAAATGATGGGGACGGTCTTGTTGGACTTGATGAGTTCTACGAAGAAGCCATAGTCGGTGATGTCTTCTGCAGTGGCAATGTATTTGTACACTTCAGCGATCTGCGTAACCTTGCGGCGCTCCTCCTCGGCGAGGCGGGTAGCCAGGTTGTTGGTGTAGATGAGCGTAGCAGAAACGATCACCAGGGCAACGAGTACCAGAATGATCTTCCACCGGTTCTTTTGTTCGTAGATCTGCATGTATCCCCGCTAGGGCTAAGTTAATTCGTTCCGGTGAATTATTCGTCTTCTTCAAAGTCAATGAACTCAGGACCTTCGGTATCATCCGGATTTTTTTCATCAACGGCCTCGGGCATCTCTGTTTCGCGGAAAGACTGGTCTTCAGGGTCGCGCTTGAAGATATCGATGAATTTTTTCTGCTCGAGTCCGCTTTCCTGCAGCTTTTGTTTTGCCTCGCGTTTGTTGTATGCCATCACCGGATCGTTAACGGTGCCGGTCATGCTTACATATACATTTACGCCACCTTCAGCATCCTCTTCGTAACTCTCTTTTTGTTTGTTGCCTCCCAGGAATTTACGCACCATCAGGTCGGCCAGAGAGAGGCGGAACTGGTAGTCGATCTTGTTGTCGAAGGTGTGTTTGCCGCTCATATACAGGTCCAGGGCATTGGAACGTATCTGCATGGCCGGCAGGATCACGACACGGTCTTTGATCTCTATCTTGTTTTCCAGTGTGGAGAATTTAATGTGTTTCAGGTCGCTGAGTTTGACGAATGCCGACAGCGATTCCAGCGCTTTATAATCGATGAGCTCTCCATTCTCAATGCGCATATCGCACAGGGCATAAATACTGTTCTCATCGAGCTGATAGTCTTTATCCCATTTGACGGTAACATCATAAATATTAGCTGACAGTGCGCCGCGTAAATTTTTATCTGTCAGATAATCCTGTTCAAAGTTGTCGAGCTGACGGAATAATTCGCGCACATCGATGCCGGCGAGTTGACCGGAAGTTTGCAGCAGCAGATCGCCATTCGATAAGCTGCGGAAACTGGCCTGCATATTGAAGGTGCCATTCATTGTTCCACCCGTAACGCCATCCAGCACAACAAGGCCGGGTGCCAGTTTCACGGTGGTGCGCACATTCTCCAGTTTCAGCTGATCGTAGAATAATGCGCCACAGGCCAGATCGATGCGGCCACTGATATTCATCGGATCATCAGGTGGTGCCGGGGCAGACTGATCTCCCGTACCGTCGCTTGCAGAAGTGGGTGCAGCAGTATTGTCCGACGCCAGGGCGAGCAAGCCATTTACATCAAATTTATCGGCACGCACACTGCCTTCTAAGTAAAGCGCGGGCGACTGGTCGGAGGGAAATACATGTTGGATCCAATTGCTGATGCGGAGATCGGTGAAGAGGGTAGAGCCGGCGGCTTCGAGCGTGATGGATTGCAGGTTGATGTCGTTGTTGCTCACGGTGGCGATACCCGATGGAATGGCCACGCGCTCATCGTTCAGCACAAAGGCCACCTGATCGAAGGTGATGGTGCCTGATGGCGGCGCTTCACCCTGCGCGGCAGCGAAGGAACGCAGTGCGCCCTGGATGCGGATGTTGTTCATCGCGATGTAGCCTTCCACTTCTTTCACATCAGGCATGCCCAGCGGAATAATGAGCGATGCAGGCAGTGTGCCGTTGAGCTGAAGGTTGATATACGGATTGGCAAAATCGTTATACACCAGTTCCATGGAAACAGGCTGACCTTCGCGTGTGGCCGAGAAATCTTTGATGGTGATGGAACTGGTGGAACTGTTTTGGCGATTGCCGTTCGTGTATTTTCCCACGCAGGCGATGTCCTCAAGCCGGCCGCCGAATTTTTCGTGGCGGATACTCCCTTTGCGTACGCTGAAATCAATATCGATGCGCGGATCTTGTGTTCTGGTATAAAAGCCTTTGATGGCCGCGGCAAAATCGATATCACCTTTGGTGTCCAGCTGATCGAGGTTGCCGGAAATATTTCCGGGGAGTAATAACAGCAAGCCGGCAAGATCGATGCGATCACCTGTTACCTGCAGGTCGTAATGGTCATCACCCTTGAGTGCGATGGTGCCGTTGAGCAGGAATGTATTTTCTTCAATTGCAATAGATGCATCTTCGAATGTATAGGAATCAGCAGGCACGTTCACCTGCAGTTTGGTATCGGCATGTGCTTCTTTATTCACGAGATAATTGGAACTCCCGATGCGGATGCGCCTGCTCAACAGATCGCCGGAGGCCTGCATGGTGTAGAGATCGCTCGTGAAGTTGCCGGAGAAAGTGCAGTCGTGGATGTGGAGGTCTACATCCTGATTATAGGCATAATCCAGATACCGGAAGTCCATGTTGAGCATATCCACCTTATTCAACTGCATCGAAAATTCAGATGCGGTGGTATCGGTGCTTTCCTTCCAGAAGCGATAATTGATATTACCTTTTTTGTCGGTCACCAGGTTGCAGAATCCATCCCTGACCACCAGTTTTTCGATGGTATAATTACCGCGCAGGATGCTCCAGAAATTGAACAGCAGGCTGATCTCTTTGGCCTCCAGAAAATTCTTCTGCGACTTCGGGAAGCTTTCGCGGATACCCACGTTATTGACCACCAGGGAGGCATCGGGAAAATGCTTGAAGAGGGAGAGGTGGATGTCGTCTTCGTTCAGGGTGACCGGTGTGGCCAGGCTTTTGTTGAGTTCGCTGATGAAGATCTGCTTGATCTTATCTTCGAACAACACCGGTATAAGTACCGCCAGCAGGAGCACCACGCCCAGTAAAATACCGAGTCCGGCGAAGGTGTACTTTAGGACCTTGCTGCGGGCTGCTTTTTGTGGTTCCGGGGCGCCGGAATGGGGGGGCGAAACAATAGGGTTAGGTTCCTGCACGGTCAAAGTTACGGATGTATGGAATAACGTTGTTCAGCAAACAATTAGTTTCCGGCCGGCCGAAAAAGGGCATATTCTGGAGCACTGACTCAGCGGACGAGGACGAAATTTCCCTGAAGGATCTTCGAGATGCCATCTTCGGTATATCGCAAAACATACACATAAGTACCAATGGGCTGTGCTACGCCATTCCATTCTCCGGACCAGCTGAAGTTGCCTGCATCTCCTTCAAAAAGTAATTCACCCCATCGGTTGAAAATGGAGAAACTGATGATAACGGAAGGGTCGGGTGCGATCACCGTGAATACGTCATTGGTGCCATCACCATTCGGTGAAAAGGCACCCGGCACAGCGATCTCGGTGCACGTTGTGATCACGATCGTGTCGGCGATCGTTCTGCACAGCGACTCAAACGTGACAAAATATATCCCGGCCTCATCCACCGATATCGTTTCGGTGGTCTCGCCCGTACTCCAGGTATAGGTGGGAATATCCGTGGCCGGATCAAGTATGTATTCGGTTATGCCGGCGGGTGGGCACAGGATCAGGTCTTCACCGAGATCCATGGTGGCCAGCAGATAAGGGTCTTCTGTGATCGTGATCGTATCGTATAGTGTTTCACAAGTGCTGGTCACCTGCAAGGTGATGATACCGGCCTCTGTAATGATCACTTGTTGAGTGGTGTCGCCTGTGCTCCAGAGATACGATGCAAATCCTGAAGGTCCGCTCAAAGGCAATGACCATTCTGCACTGCATATCAAGGTGTCATTTCCGAGATCAGGCAGGTCAGTAGCAGGCGGAATAACGGAAACGGAAAAAGAGTCTACAAAAATGGCACAGTCGCTGTATCCGGTCAAAACATATATACCCCCGTCAGCTATGTTGATCGAGGAGGTGGTTTCGCCGGTATTCCAGCTGTATCCGTCATAGGCGGGATCGCCGGTCAGTGTGTATGGTAATTCAGTGAAACAGATTTCTATGTCGCTGTTCGTGATGTATGTTGAATCGGCGACGATCTGGACGAAGGCGGTATCGGTGATCGTTTCGCAGGGTAGCTCGATCTCTACCCAATAGGTTCCGGTTACAGACACCGTGATGGAAGCTGTGGTTTCGCCGGTGTTCCAGAGGTAGCTGATGGCTCCATCGGGGGCGATCAGTTCAACAGGGTTACAGCTGATGGTATCGGGCAGATAAGTCATGGAATCTACCGGTGTAACGAGCACGTCGTCAACAAAGAGGTAGACAAGCGGGGTGATATCCTCCGGTCCGCCGGTATAGGGCACACATTCCATCTCATCATCCGAATGAAAATTGCCGATCACGATCCAGTCCTCCCCGCCTTCAGCAGTAATGAACCCGGAAACTTTGGTCCAGGCGCCGGGCGGGTTAATATAGTTTCCGGTAGCGTTGTTGTCTACCTGTGGGTCTCCCGGAAGCACGCCATAGTCGGCAGGATCACCGAGCTTTTCGGTGCTCAGCAGTGCGCCGATGGCATCGGAGGTGCCGTGGATGTCGCCAAAGATGTCAGAAGTTGTGGCCGGAGCACTCCAGAACTCCACATAATAGCATTCGCCGGCCACAAGGGGTGCCAGCAGTTCAGCCTGGCAATATTCGCGGTAGATAAAGGTATTGTTGTCGTACAGGTTTACCCAAAAACCACCATACCCAACACCGGTATGGGCAGGCTGAAAGTCGGTGAACAGGTTATCGGGCACGTCTACCATCGTTCCGCCGTCGGCGCAGGCGTTGAAATAATCCGATGTGCCACCGCCGGCAGAGTACCAGTCATCGACATACGCATCTGCATAAAAGTCAAAGCCCGAGATGGAGACGGGGCAGGAGTTATAATCCTCAAAACTGGGATTGGGCACCAGATTGTATTGGGCTGACAATGGAAGCCAAAGAAGCAATGCCGGGAGGAGGAGGAGTTTTTGCATGTTCAAATATACAAATTCGGCTTCTGCCCATGCAGGTGAGCAACTGCCTTCATTGCACATGCGGTCAAAATTGATGGTTCCGGTTTGATACACCGGGAGCGCCGGGGTTCTGTGTATGCTCCGAAGCGCGATTGTGAATGGGATCTTGGACCCTTAGTGCTAATAGAACGCTGAATTAATGCGCTATCCAGCCATTTTACTATCCGGCTGTGCTGCTTTGGCACCGATAAGTTCGCGTATCCTTTGCTTACTTTTCCAGGCTTTTATTTCACGTTCTCGGGCGTATGCTAGTGACTTATCCATGTATTGTTCAGAATATACAATTGACCAGTCATTGGCCTTAGCAGTAAATCCGGCATGATGGGAGAGATGCTTCCTCAATCTTTCTTGGACATCCTCACAGGTATGGCCTATGTAAAATCTGTCCAGTTCAGTAGAGTAAAGAATGTAACAACAACACATGATCCGCTACACAATTTCAGGTAAAAAAAAAGACCGCAAAAGCGGTCTTTTCTGTGGGAGCACTAGGGTTCGAACCTAGGACCCTCTGCTTGTAAGGCAGATGCTCTGAACCAACTGAGCTATGCTCCCAATATTTCAATTAACTAAACTCACCTGGACCCTCCCGCCATAAGCGTGATGCTCTGAACCAACTGAGCTATGCTCCCAATATTTCAATTAACTAAACTCACC
>DAIMYJ010000049.1:9239-10781 GCA_036734545.1 Chitinophagales bacterium | reverse complement strand
GATGCTCTGAACCAACTGAGCTATGCTCCCTCGGTAAAACGAGAGTGCAAAGATATAGATTGATCGGAAATTTACAAATCCCTGAGGTCAAAAAACTTGTATTCGGGTTGACCAAAGTCATTTCGCGGCCTCCGCTTTTGTCTCAACTTCGCCCGACAAATCACGCGTATGTCATTCAAGACCATCATTGAGCCCTTCCGGATCAAGACTGTGGAGCCCCTGAAAATGAGCACGCCTGCCCAGCGCAGGAAGTATCTGAAAGAGGCGCATTACAACCCCTTCCTGCTGCATTCCAGTCAGGTGATCATCGATATGCTTACCGATTCGGGCACTTCGGCCATGAGCCAGAACCAGTGGGCGGCCATCATGCAGGCGGATGAGTCCTACGCCGGGGCACAGAGCTGGGAGCGGTTCTACGCCGCCGTGAGCGACCTGACAGGTTGTGCCTTCGTGCTGCCCACCCATCAGGGCAGGGCGGCGGAGCGCATTCTGTATGGGTATCTGGGGGGTAAGGACAAAGTGTTCATCAGCAATACCCATTTTGACACCACGCGTGCGAACATTGAGTTCAGCGGCGCGGAAGCCTTTGACATCCCCTGTCCGGAAGCCGAGGATTTTGAGAGCGACCACCCCTTCAAGGGCAATATGGACACCACCAAACTGGAACAGCTCCTCAAAAAACATAAGAAACAGGTAGCCGCCGTCATCATGACCGTGACAAACAACAGCGGGGGCGGTCAGCCGGTATCCATGGCGAATATGAAAGAGGTGTCGGCACTCTGTAAGAAGCATAAGGTCCTTCTGATTCTTGATTGCTGTCGCATCGCCGAGAACGCCTGGTTCATCCGACATAAGGAACCGGGATATGCCGATATGTCGTATCGCGATATCGCCAAAAAGATGTTCGACATGGCCGACGGCTCCATCATGAGCGCTAAGAAGGACGCCCTGGTGAACATGGGCGGCTTCCTCACCCTGCGCGACAAGAAACTCGCCGATGCCTGTATGGGACTGCTCATTATTACGGAGGGCTTTTCCACCTACGGCGGACTGAGCGGCCGCGACATGGAAGCGGTAGCCGTGGGTTTGCAGGAGGTGTTTGAAGATGATTACCTGAACTATCGCATCAAAAGCACATCATACCTGGGCGAACATCTGCGCGCACATAAAATTCCCATCATGTATCCCACCGGCGGGCATGCCGTATATGTAGATGCGGCGAAATTGTACCCGCATATTCCCGTGCATCAATATCCCGGCCAGGCGCTCGCCTGTGCGCTGTACACCATCGGTGGCGTGCGCAGCGTGGAGATCGGCTCGGTGATGTTCGGAAAATACGACGCCAAAAAGAAACTCATCCCCGCCCGTCACGAACTCGTGCGCCTGGCCATCCCCCGCCGCGTATACACGCAAAGCCATATCGATTATGTGGTAGAAGTGTTCGAAGAAGTATATCGCACCCGCAACAAAGCCCGCGGCTTGAAGATCGTGTATGAGCAGCCGTTTTTGAGGCATTTTACGGCGCGGTTTGAACAGTTATGA
>DAIMYJ010000049.1:0-9139 GCA_036734545.1 Chitinophagales bacterium | reverse complement strand
TATCGCCCTCTCCCGCCCTAAGCGCAAAGCGCTTAGGGCAAGGAGAGGGAGGGGTGAGGTCAGGTGTGATAAATGCCACCCCAAAACCCCTGCAACATATCACCTCCCCCAATGACATAAGTCACCCGCAAAGCCTGTCCATACCGGGAAATTTGTGGGATAAATTGATCATTCCATGCCAATGTACCATCAACTCGGCAAGATCCCGAACAAGCGGCATATCGTATACCGCAACGATTCCGGCAGGCTCTATAATGAAGAGCTTGTGGGCACTCAGGGTTTCAGTAGCCTGTCATCACTTGTTTACCACATCTATCCCCCCACGCAGGTGTTGCGCACCGGCAGTCCGTTCGACATGCGCCCGCGTGTGGCCATAGAGAACAATATGCGTATGCTCAGCTTCAGTGGATTCGATATCCCGGCTGAAGAGGATTACCTGCAGAGCCGCAAAGTGCTGTTCGTGAACAGCGACCTCCATATCGGACTGGCAGCGCCATCTATGTCGCCGGAATATTTTTTCAAGAATGCCGATGCCGATGAGCTGATCTTCATCCATAAAGGTTCCGGAACCCTCCGCACCATGTATGGTGAGATCGAATTTGAACCGCACGACTATCTGGTCATCCCACGCGGAACCGTATACCAAATAGAGTTTGATTCGGAGGATAACCGTTTCCTATTCATCGAGTCCTTCAGTCCCGTTTATACGCCACGCCGTTATCGCAACGAGTTTGGCCAGCTGCTGGAGCATTCACCGTTCTGCGAACGCGATTTCAAAAAACCGGGTAACCTGATCACCTATGATCAGGAAGGGGAGTTTGAGATCATGATCAAGAAGCGTGGACAGGTGTTCCCGTATACCTATGCCACGCATCCGTTTGATGTGGTAGGCTGGGATGGATATTTATATCCATATGCCTTTAACATCCACAATTTCGAACCGCTCACAGGCCGCATCCATATGCCGCCGCCGATCCATCAGAATTTCGAGGGTAACAATTTCGTTGTGTGCTCTTTTGTGCCGCGTATGTATGACTACCATCCGGATGCGATACCTGCGCCTTACCACCATAGCAATATCGACAGTGATGAGATCTTGTATTATGTGGAGGGCGAATTCATGAGCCGCAACAATATTCAGCAGGGACAGCTCACACTGCATCCTGCCGGCCTGCCGCATGGTCCGCATCCCGGCGCAATCGAGCGCAGTATCGGTAAGAAAGAAACCAAGGAACTGGCGGTGATGATCGATCCGTTCAAGCCGGTCTCCATTACCGAAACAGCCATCGAACTGGAAGTGGAGGATTATTACCTCTCCTGGATCAATCAACAACTCATCCATTAACCCGATCACTCCCCCGGTGATTACCGGGGAGAAACAAACCTGATAAAAAAATAACACAATGGACACTATCGTTCTCGATCAGAAAAAAACACAGGTGCAGGAAGATTTCCTGCCACTGAACGGCACCGATTTCATTGAATTGTATGTCGGCAATGCCAAGCAGTCAGCACATTATTATAAGACCGCATTCGGTTTTCAGAGTCTCGCCTATTCAGGCCTGGAGACCGGTAACCGCGAGTGTGCATCCTATGCCCTGCGTCAGGGCAAGATCACGCTGGTACTTACCACAGCGTATCACAGCGACAATCCTGTTGCCGAGCATGTGCGCAAACATGGCGACGGTGTGAAGGTGATCGCTTTCTGGGTAGATGATTGCGAAAGCTCTTTTGAAAAAACACTGTCAAAAGGCGCTGAACCCTTCATGTATCCGGAAGTACGTACGGATGCTGACGGCGAGGTGAAAGTGGCCGGTATCAGAACCTATGGTGAGGTTATCCACCTGTTCATTGAACGCAAGAATTACCACGGCGTTTTCCTGCCGGGATTCGTTAAATGGGAAAGTGAATATAATCCTACCCCTATCGGACTGGAATATGTTGACCACTGCGTAGGTAATGTTGGCCTCGGCCGCATGAATGTGTGGGCGAAATTCTATGCAGAGGTAATGGGATTCAGGAACCTCATCACTTTTGACGACAAAGATATTTCCACTGAATACACTGCGCTGATGAGCAAGGTGATGGCGAATGGTAACATGCGTATCAAATTCCCCATCAACGAGCCGGCCAAGGGTAAGAAGGTTTCGCAGGTGCAGGAATATCTCGATTTCTATGAAGGAGAAGGTTGCCAGCATATTGCCGTGGCCACCGATGATATCATCTTCACGGTAAGCGAACTGCGTAAGCGCGGAGTGGAGTTCCTGTATGTGCCGGGCTCCTATTATGATACGGTGCCGGATAGGGTAGGCACGATCAAGGAGGACCTGAATGTATTGAAGAGCTTAGGCATCATGGTTGACCGTGATGAGGAAGGCTATCTGCTGCAGATCTTCACTAAGCCGGTGGAAGACAGGCCGACGATGTTCTTTGAGATCATCCAGCGCGCCGGTGCCAAATCGTTTGGTAAAGGAAACTTCCAGGCTTTATTCGAAAGCATAGAAGAAGAACAAAGGAAAAGAGGTACATTGTGATAATACAACAGGCGGCGCTCTGAATGGAGGCCGCCTGTTTGTTTTCATGGAAAAGAACGATCATCATTATTAATACAGACATTATGTTCATACAACAGATCTATACCAACTGCCTCGCTCAGGCAGCGTATTATATTGAAAGCAACGGCGAGGCTGTGGTCATAGACCCGCTGCGCGATGTACAGCAGTATATCGATCTGGCTGCCTCCCGGCATGCCCGCATCCGCTTTAGCTTACAGACACATTTCCATGCCGATTTTGTTTCAGGTCATCTGGAACTGGCACGCAAGTCAGGCGCCGTGATCGTTTATGGTCCTGGTGCACAGCCCGATTATGCAGCGGCCGTGCTCAAGGATTATGATGTCATTGATATCGGCAAGATCCGCATCATGGTTTTGCATACACCGGGACATACCATCGAATCGACCTGCTATTTGTTGTTCGATGAAGAGAACAAGGTGCACAGCATCTTTACCGGTGACACCGTATTCATTGGCGACGTAGGACGTCCGGATCTGATGAGCGGCAATCTGGATGCCGAGACGCTGGCCGGTATGTTGTACGAGTCGCTGCAGAAAAAGATCAAAGTGTTGCCGGATGCCTGTATCGTGTATCCGGGGCATGGCGCGGGTAGTGCCTGCGGAAAGAATCTGGGCAAGGAAACCAGCAGTACCATCGGCATACAAAAGGCCACCAACTACGCACTGAAAATAGAGGATAAGGATACCTTCATCAAAGCCGTTTGCGCCGAACAGCCTGCCGCACCGCAATATTTCTTCAAGGATGCGCAGATCAACATCCATGGCTATGAGTCACTGGATCAGGTGATGCGCAGCTCACTGAAAGCCCTTGCACCCGAGACCGTTCAGCTGGAGACTGCTGAAGGTGGTTTAATACTGGATACGCGTCCCGCCGCTCAGTTCGCAGAAGGACATATCCCCGGATCATTGAATATCGGTTTAAGCGGTGAGTTTGCCGTATGGGCAGGAACCCTGTTGAACATTACCACTCCGCTGGTATTGGTAACGGAACCTGGTCGCGAATCTGAAACAGTAACACGTTTGGCGCGCATCGGCTATGAAAATATCCTGGGTTATCTGGAAGGCGGTTTCAGCAAGTGGCTGGAAGCCGGCATGCCGGTTGCTCAGATACCTTCTGTAGGCGTGGCTGAGTTTGCACAGATGATGGATACCGGCGGCTACATGTTGCTCGACGTGCGCAAGCCTGCCGAGGTGGAACAGAATAGAGTGATGGATGCGCATCATATTTCACTGCATACACTGCAGAGCAATATCGACACACTGGATCCGCACAATAAATACATCGTATACTGTGCCGGCGGATACCGCAGCATGATGGCCTGTTCCATCCTGCGGCGTGAAGGCATTCATCAGGTGGTGAATGTGGCCGGCGGGATCAATGCGATCATAAAAGAGATGCCGGAGATGATCCGGGAGGGCGCATTGGTGTAAAAGCACATAATCGGTAACTTTACATCCCTGCCATAACAAAGGCAGGGATTTTTTTTATGCGTGCACTGCTCCTCATTGTTGTTTTTGCCGGATCGCTCATGGCAGCCTCCGCACAGGATTCTCTCAGCCGCGGTTTGCTGGAGATCAATGGCACCCAACTGTATGTTAACGTGGTTGGAACGGGTGATACCATTCTGGTGATCCACGGCGGACCCGGCCTCAACCATCAGTATCTGCTTCCGCATTTTGCTGCCCTGTCAAAAACACATACCCTGATATTTTACGACCAGCGGTCTTCAGGACAGTCACAATTGAGCGTGAAATCAGACATGAACTTTGCGACTTTCTCAGAGGACATCGAAGCCTTGCGGAAACACTTTAATATCCGCAAGCTGAATATCCTTGCCCACAGTTGGGGTGCACTGGTGGCCTCTACCTATGCCCTCAACTATCCCGAACAGGTTCGTAGTCTTGTGTATGTGAGTCCGGTGCCCCACAGCAAAACCCTGGCCGAACGCTCCAACAAGGAAGCTGCTGCACGCAGCACGCCGGCCGATAGCGCAGCCAAATCGGCTATCCTTACTTCTGAAGCTTTTCGCAATGGAGAGGTTCAGCCGATCGAAGAACTCATGAAGATATCCTTCAAATTACTGTTTTGTGATACCGCCAACCTGGCCCGGCTCGACCCTGCACTGCCGCCTACTTACCTGGTGGCATCCCTTTCCATGTATGGGTTTGTGGATGAAATGGCGAAGTATGATTTCTTCCCTAAAATGAAGGATATCCCCATCCCAACCCTTATCATTCGCGGATCCTGTGATATCAGTCCGGAAGAAGCGGACACCCGCCTGCAGGCATGTTTTACGAACGCTTCGGTGGTCACTTTTAAAAAGTCCGGACATTTTCCTTTCATTGAGCAGAACAAATCCTTTACCAAGACTGTTAATAGGTTTTATGGTCAACTGAACTGACCAGGCTTTCAGACACCGTGAGTTGTTCTGTCAGAATTTGCCCTGTTTTGCAGTTTTGAAATAAGTCTGTTTCCGTAATTTTGGCGATCGTTCTTACACCATACGCACACACGCATGGTTTCACCCTAGTATACAAACGAAAAGAATGCAGAGATTCCTCCTCCTCATTCTCCTTGCAGGCACACACCTCCTCCCACTGAACGCACAATTTTGTAACGATACACGCTTCACCGCGAGTGATCACTTTACCGACGCACAACTCATTACTGAGTTCAGTGTGCCTTATGGTTTAGCAGAGAACTGGTTCATGGATTTTCCCCAGCCCATTCTCAACGCCTTTGACATCAGCTACCCGGATCCGGTTCTGGATCCTATGGAAAAACGTCCGTTGGTATTATTGACCCATGGCGGCGGTTTTTGGGGTGGCGAAAAAGAATCACTGAGCTATTACGTCAATGAACTGGCGAAAAGCGGTTATGTGGCCGTAGCGGCGAATTACCGTAAAGGCTGGATGGGTTCCCCGTACGACTGCGATGGTGACCCGGAATCTCTGGAAACCGCCATTTACCGCGCTATGCAGGATGTCCATGCCTGCCTGCGCTACCTCGTGGAACATGCCGATGTATATGGCATCGACACATCCCGCATCTATGCCGGCGGTGAAAGTGCCGGAGCCTATGCAGTGATGAACAGTATCTATATGTCGCAGGCAGAGTGGGACAGCGAACATCCGGGGTTAAGTATGACAAATGGCCCGATCGCCGGATCCACCAATGATCTCGATAACAGTTTTACCATAAGTGGTATCATTAATTTGTGGGGCGGACTGGAAGATACCACCTTCGTTGCCCTGTCAGAAGCTGTTCCCACCATCTCGTTCCTGGGTAACCTGGATGATGTTGTTCCGCCATACGAAGGCCACATACAGATGTGTCCTGATTATGCTCATGTGTTTGGCGGACAGGGTATCGCAGAATATCTCGGCAACAAGGGAGTGTGCAATGAGCTGCATGTGAACCCCCTGCAGGGCCATGAAGCCTATGATCCCACCTATACCGCAGGACATATTGCCTGTTTCATTAAAAGTCTGCTCTGCAACTCCTGCTCAAGTGCCGAGTATAATTTTGCCGATGACGATTGTGCCGATGATTATGCCGTGACCACCGGTATTGCAGGAGGACAGGAGATATCCTTGTCCATTTTTCCCAACCCGGCTTCGGAACGCGTACACTTACAGTTACCGGCCGACTGGCAGCCGATATCCATGCTGCGTATCACCGATGCCGCAGGCAGGAATGTGTCAGCTGAATGGGGTGTTTCCGGCACTATCGCCTATGCCTATATCAGCGACCTCGCACCGGGGATCTATCAGGTGACCTGCAGCGACGCCACCCATACTGCATCAGGCAGGTTCGTAGTTTCAAAATAACTTTTCACATCAGAAATACATTAGGCGGCAGTTAACACACTGCCGCTTTTTTTTACCCCTTTGCGGGGGTATCAAACATTTCCCTTATCTTCGTGTTTAGATTAAGTCTAAATAATAGTTTTGACCAAAATAACCATACTGATCGCTGAAACGCAATACCTGATCATTGAGGGTTTGCAATCGATTCTGAA
Organism: Chitinophagales bacterium; assembly: GCA_036734545.1. Lineage (GTDB taxonomy): Bacteria > Bacteroidota > Bacteroidia > Chitinophagales > BACL12 > UBA7236. The sequence continues at coordinate 2,542 of DAIMYJ010000049.1, read as the reverse complement.
CAGGTATCCCGACCTGCAGGTGATCGGTGTAATGGTGAACAAACAGGACCTTTTTGACAATCTGGATGCCCTGCGTCCGGATATTCTGGTGATAGACCCGCTCAACCTGGAGGGATTCCGTCTGGATGACCTTCAATCCCTTGAAACGGTTTGCCCGGGCACCCGTACCTTGCTCATCACCGACATCAGCGACCCGGGATTGGTGCGCAGGATCGTAGAGGGTGGTGCCAAAGGCTACCTTACCAAGACCTGCGATGAAAAGGAGATCATTGATGCCATCTATGGGCTGTTGCGGGGCGAGAGTATGTATTGCCACAAAGTGGTCAACATCCTTCCCGAAGGCGTGGCAGGTATCAGCGCAGACTGTGAGCCGGCGGGACTTTCGGAGCGTGAGATCGAGATCATCCGCCTGATCGCCAACGGCTATACCACACGGCAGATCGCCGATAAGCTGTACCGCAGCTTCCATACTATTACCACACACCGTAAGAACATCATGAAAAAGCTGGGCATCAATTCCAGCAGCGAGTTGATGGTGTACGCCATGAACTCCGGCCTTATTCAGCCCCGCGAGCAACTGGCAGGCGGCAAGTGACCGTCTATGCCCCTGATGGCCGCAGAGGCTTATCTTTACATTTTCCACTATGAATGTTACTGCAATACGCTGGGTCATCGGTTTGGGCATAGTGGCCATCGTTACCATTATCCTTTCGCAGGTATTCTGGATCCGTAAGGGCCTCCTCATCAACCAAAGTAATTTTGAGAATGCCGTTACGGTTACGCTGGGGCAGATCGCAGCACGTATAGAGATCTCCCATCATGGAAAAAAGGTGACCGACAATCCCGTGATCCGCATATCACCGCATGCCTATCTGGTAGACATTGATGAGCCTATAGACCTCAACCAGCTGGACTATCTGATCCGCAGTGAATTTGCCAATCCCTTTCATAAAGTTGATTTCATCTATCAGGTCTACGAGTCCTCCCGCGATGATCTGGTATTCGAGGAAACCGTTACCGCCGATACCGAGAATGGCACCATCGTATATCCAACGAATTTGCCCAACCTCACGGAGTCTACCTATTACTTTAAGATCAATTTCCCACAGCGGCCGATCGTCAATTCGGTGATGCTGTTCGTATGGGCAACCTCGATCATTGCCCTAACGGTGGTGCTGGCGTTCTTCGGGTATTCCATTGATGTGATCGTGCGACAGCAGCGACTGAGTAAATTCCAGAAGAATTTCATCAACAACCTGGCGCATGAATTCAAAACGCCTATTTCCACGATCGGCATTTCTGCGGATGTTCTGCTTGAACCGGATATCATTCAGGACCCGGATCGCTTAAAGGGCTATGCTACCATCATCAAGAACGAGAACATCCGGTTGACCGGGCAGGTGAGCAAAATTTTGGAGCTGGCCAAGCTGGAAGAGGACGAACTGAACCTGAATCTGGAAACCTTCCCCGCACTGCCGCTCATCGAGGAAATATTACAGTCGTTCACCATTCGCGTGGAGGAAAAGGGCGGAAAGATCATCCGGGATTACAATACGACGGAGGATGTGGTTACAGCCGACCGCGTGCATTTACAGAATGTGATCAATACCCTGCTGGACAATGCACTGAAGTATAACGACAAGGAGCCAGAGATCACCCTGACCGTGGGTCGCGACCAGAAGGGCCTGTTCATCAGCGTAGCTGATAACGGTATCGGTATCTCAAAAGAATTCCATCGCAAAATATTCGAGAAATTCTTCCGCGTGCCCACCGGCAATGTCCATAATGTAAAAGGCTACGGACTGGGCCTGAATTACGTGAAAATGATCGCCAAAGCACACAAATGGCACATACGCCTCGACTCACAAATCCATAAAGGCAGTATATTTACTATACAAATCCCCGGCTAAAAACGCATGGAAAACCGAAAACCGAAGATATTATACGTTGAAGATGATGTGAATCTGGGTTTTGTCACCAAAGACAACCTGCAGAAACGCGGATTGGATATCACCCTCTGTGAAGACGGTTTAGCCGCTGCCCAGGTGTTCCAGAAACAGAAATTCGATCTGGTGATACTGGATGTGATGCTGCCCAAGATCGACGGCTTTGCGCTTGCACAGAAACTCCGCGATAAAGACAAGCATGTGCCCATTATTTTCCTCACTGCAAAATCGCTGCTCGAGGATAAACTACAGGGTTTCAAACTGGGCGGTGATGATTATATCACTAAGCCGTTCAGTATCGATGAACTTACCCATAAGATCGATGTGTTCCTGAAGCGCAGTAAGGTCGTATCAGAAAGTCCTGTGGTGGAAAAGAAGAACACCTACCATATCGGCTCTTACACTTTCGACTTTCAGGAGTTGACGCTGAAAAATGCCGCTCATACCCACACCCTCACCATCCGCGAAGCTGAACTCCTGCGCATGCTGGCCATCAACCGCAATCAGGTGGTGCGGCGCGAAGCTATTTTGCATCAGGTATGGGGGGAAGACAATTATTACATCGGCAGAAGCCTCGATGTATTTATTTCGAGGTT
>DAIMYJ010000048.1:6410-21812 GCA_036734545.1 Chitinophagales bacterium | reverse complement strand
GCGAGACAATTTGCAATGGACGCAATGCGTCCCTTGTTTATTGTGCATTTAGGCGACACCACAGCTTCCCGTCTTCCCGCCTTTACGGCCTCGAATGAATGAAGCCAATAAACAACCTGAAATATTATACGAAGGCCAAATTCTATTACCCCCATGGTATAATGGATGGATCATTCCAAACAAGAAAGTAATTTCCAAATCCCACACTCACCCACTGACCCACTCACCCACTCACCCATTCATCCCCTTCACAAAATCCGTGATCAGGTAAGCTACGAGTTTGCCCGTTTTATTATCCACCTGCTTATGGGCGAGTACGGGGGCGCCTTCAGCGATGTGGAGGTAGGCGGCAGGCAGGTTCTCGGCACAGTGCCACACGAAGCGGCGCACATCAACCGGCAGCATACCTGACGGCGTGCGCGCACTCACCGGCACATTCTGTATCGAATCCAGGTCGATCTCGATCCCGCACGGTGCACCCGACACAAAATCCATACAGCGCTTCAACGCATCAAAATAGTGTATCGACTCGCGTACGAAAATATCATCATACGATTCAAACGTAAGGCGGTCAGGATGCGCGCGAAACAACTCCAGTGCCGAATAAATGTTATACGATTCATGCAATCCGAACACTGCATATTTCTGCAGATAACCCGCTTCCCACGCATAATGAAAACCGTTGCCGCTATGCCTGCCCTGCAGCGGACGCATATCGCTGTGCGGATCGCAGTTGATCACATGTATATCCTTTTGTAATGCCGCATGACTACCGGAGATCAGGGGATACGCATTGTTGTGACCGCCACCCACCACGATAGGTATCTTACCGGCCGTCACTACCGCCTGAATGATGCCCTGCACACGGGCATCCACCTCGCTCACCAGCTCGCGCGCGGTATGTATATCACTTTCCAGTTTGTAATTCAGTTTATCCGCTTCCGCCATCAGGTCGCCACACCGCACATGACCCAGCACCAGCATTTCATCGCCGCGGAGGAAATCGTTACTCTGCATATTGATGAGAAAATCCAGGCTCGGCTTCCAGGCCGCATATGCGCCGCCTCTGCCGTAATTGGCGCGCACACCGATATCTTCCGGGATACCCATCACCACGAACCTTGCGGTCGACGCCTTGAGACCTTGCTCCCAATTTTCCGTATCCTGCACGGTAGCCACCCTTTCGCCGATCTTAACCTCGCCGTGCCTGCGCTTGGTGCGCCGCAGGATCTCGTCCTGGGCGTAAATCTCCAGATGAACCATACCTCAAAAATACACAATCGCGCGGGGCAACATTTGGTATTATCCACAGGAGGTCTTAGCTTTGCGAATGAACGTTCATTCATATGAACAAAAAAGACCATATCACCCGCACGGCCCTGCACCTGTTCGCCGAACAGGGATATGGCCATACCTCCATCGCCATGATCGCTAAAAAGGCGCAGGTATCGCAGGGACTGATGTATAATTATTACCGTTCGAAGGAAGAACTGCTGGAAGCTATACTCATGGAAGGGCTGTCGGATATTCAGCATACGATGGCGGCGTATGGCGACAGCAAAACACCGCAGGACGCGCTGCGCCGGCATATCATGGCCACTTTCGATACCGTGGAGGAACACGCCGAATACTGGCGGTTGTTTCACAGCATACGTCTGCAGCAGAGCGTACGCACACAGCTGGGGACGGCCTTTCGTTCGGCGCAGGACAGTATACTGAAAACACTGGCCGCCAATTTCCGCAAACTGGGTTATGCGCGCCCCACAGAAGAAGCGCGGTTGTTCTTTGCGCATATCGACGGACTGGTAGGCTTATATCTGGCCGATCCGCAGCAGTTCAGTCTCCACAAAATGCAGAAAGCATTATTTCAAAAATATATACTATGAACCCATCCTGGTTAGACACCCGAATGTATCCGTTTGCCTTTCATGCCCTCGACACGGACGGCGGCAAACTGCATTATATTGATGAAGGTCAAGGCCCTGTCATCCTCTTTGTACACGGCACACCGTCCTGGAGTTTCGAATTCCGCGATGTGATACGCGCCCTGTCGGACCGCTACCGCTGTGTTGCCATCGATCACATGGGTTTCGGATTGTCAGATAAACCTGCCGGTTACTCCTATACGCTCGATCAGCACAAACGGAATCTGCGTGCACTGATCGATCATTTGCAATTACAGCATTTCACACTCCTGGCGCATGATTTCGGCGGGCCCATCGGCTTGTCTGTTGCCGCAGAAATGCCTGATCGCATCGATGGCCTCATAATGGCGAATACCTGGTGCTTCAGTGTGGAGGAAGAACCCGAGTTCAAACGCATGAAGTCTATATTGGGTAGTCCGCTGCTGCCGCTGCTGTATAAGTATTTCAATTTCTCTGCCAGGTATATTCTGCCGGCTGCATTTGGTGAACGTTCGCGGCTCACGAAGGATATTCATCAGCACTATCTGCGACCCTTCGGCAAAGCGTCGGAAAGACAGGGCACCATCGGCTTTGCGCGTTCGTTGTTGCGTGATCAGGAATGGTTTGCGCAGGCGGGCAGGGCCACTTCCACGCTCAGCAACAAACCTGCGCTGATCCTGTGGGGCATGAAGGATAATTTCGTCACGGAAAAATATCTGAGCAAACTCACTGCGTATTTCCCAAAGGCAGAGGTCGTGGAGTATCCAGACGCCGGTCATTTTGTACTCGAAGAAAAAGGCGCGCTGGCTTCTGCATCTATAGCACAGTTCCTAAGCAAAGTGCATAGCCGATAATGCATGCCTATACGCTGCTGATCTTCTCCCGCAGATCTTTGCAGTAAGGTAGTTGCATTTTTCTGCGTACATCTGCGCGATCCGCGGGAAACCCGGGCACTCGCGCATATCACTGCAGATGCGCACGCAGCATTGACCTATCAGTAAAATGATAAAAAAAGAGGCTGTCTTATAGAGACAGCCTCTTTGCATATGGTGATGATACGATATCAATCCACGTTATCGTGCAGGAATGAATTGTTCTTCTTCAATTCGGGTCCGTTCTCTCCTTCCACGATGTTGTACTTCGACACATTGATCTCGCGTGCGTTAGGCGTTTCTTCGAGTTCAATGTTGCGGCGCATGTAAGCAGGCACCTTTTCGATCTCATCCAGATTGCCGCCGCTGAGTTTCATGCTCATGCTTTTGAGGCGGCTTATGCGGTCGTTGCCGGCATTGTTCACCACCTGTATCTTATCATCGTTGGTGATGAAGGTGGTCGACTCCTGGCGATGCATGGTGGTGGTGCGCACCTCTTCGCGGCGTACGATGAATTCTTCTTCCTGTTTTTCCTCCTCCTGTTCCTGCTCCTGCACAAAAGTGATCGATGGTTTCTTCAGTTCGATCACCGGCTCTTCGCGCACAGGTTCTTCGAGCACAGGCTCTTCCATCACCGGTGCTTCCGGTTCTTCCTGCTGCGCATCCTGCACGGGTTCTATCTGGAAGGTCGGGCGCATGTGCATTTCCACCGGCGACATGACCTCTTCCTTACTTTCCGGTTCTTCTACAGGCAGTTCGGCGATCGGTTCGGGTTCGATCTTTTTCAGTTCGATCACCGGTTCATCCTGTTTCTCTTCGGTATCAGTATTGAGTGTTTGAGCGAACAGTCCGAAATCAAAGCTGAACTGCGCCGCATCCGGTTGTTCCTTCTTCGGCTTTTTGTCGTCAGCTTTCAGTTCGATCTTCATCACCGGTTTTTCCTCTTCCACCTTCACTTCATGCTTCGGCTCCTCCTTCTTGATCGTAATGGTCGCCTCAGCTTCAGCGATGGAAGGTTCCTCCATCTTCTTTTCCTCTACGATCGGTGACTTTTTTTGCAGCATCGCGCTGGTATCGATATGGGTCACTTTCACCTGTGTACTTTTCAGGCGGATAGCGCGTTGTTCCTCTGTTTCGAAACCGGTAGCGATCACGGTGACCATGATCTGATCGCCCAGCAGTTCATCATTACAGTTACCCCAGATGATATCACAATCATTACCTGCGGCTTCCTGCACGAATTCGGTGATCATGGCGATCTCATCCATCAGCACCGGCATGGTGCCACTGGTGATATTCAGCAGTATGCTGCGTGCACCGGTGATATCGCTGTCGCTGAGGAGCGGTGATTCCAATGCGGCCTTCACGGCGGCGAGTGCGCGATCTTCTCCGGATGCCTTAGCAGATCCCATGATAGCAAGTCCGCTGCCACGGAGAACTGTTTTCACGTCCTCAAAGTCAACGTTCACATAACCCGGTACGGTGATGATCTCGGCGATACCTTTAGCGGCAGTAGCGAGCACATCATCCGCATGCGCGAACGCCTCATTCCAGGCCAGGTTGCCGCACATATCGCGCAGCTTATCATTGCTGATCACAAGGATCGCATCCACGTAATGTTTCAGTGTTTCCAGTCCGTCAACGGCCTGTGACTTACGGCGTTTCCCTTCGAATCCGAACGGCACGGTCACGATGCCGATGGTGAGGATGCCCATGTCTTTGGCCAGTTTGGCGATCACGGGTGCGCCGCCGGTGCCGGTGCCGCCGCCCATGCCTGCGGTGATGAATACCATCTCGGTATTTTTCTCGAGGATGGCTTTGATCTCCTGCATGCTTTCCATCGTAGCCTGCTGGCCAACGCTGGGGTGGGAACCTGCGCCGCGGCCTTTGGTCAGCGTGGGGCCGAGCTGTATCTTGTTCGGCACGGGGCTCATCTCGAGTGCCTGCTGATCTGTGTTGCAGATCACAAAATTCACGTCTTTGATGCCCTGCAGGAACATGTGGTTCACGGCATTGGAGCCTCCGCCGCCAACACCGATCACCTTGATGATCGAGGACTGTTCTTTTGGAATATCGAAATACATAGCGCTTGTTTCGTAATTAGGTGTGTGGTCAATGTTGGTTTACTTGAAGTCAGACACATCGTCTTCCTCGAACCATCGCCGGGTGGAGTTCAGCACGCTGGTGATCCATCCGGGTTTGGTGTTCTTCTTTTCCGGCTTCTCGGTCTCCACATCGGTGTGGTCTGCTTCCTGCATTTCCACGGCGTGGTTCTCCTGCTCCTGAACCTGCGGGGTATGGATCTCCTGCACGGGCATTTCCTCCCTGCGGGTGGTCATTTCCTCTGCCGCCTGTTCACGGTATTTGCGGTCCTCATGCCCTTTCAGGATAAGGCCCACAGCAGTGGCATACATCGGGTGGCGGATATCTTCCACGGTAGATTTACCGAGGTATTCCGTCGGGAATCCGATGCGTGCATCCATACCGGTGATATAGGACACCAGTTGCACAAGGTGTTTCAGCTGAGCGCCGCCGCCGGTCACGACGATGCCGCCGATCAGTTTCTTGTGATAGCCGGATAACTTGATCTCGTAATACACATGCTCCAGAATCTCCTCCATACGGGCCTGGATGATGCGGGCGAGGTTCTCCACCTTGATCTCTTTCGGTTCACGGCCTTTGAGTCCGCTGATGGAGATGATCTCATTCTCTTCTGTTTCAGTGGCCAGTGCCGATCCGAATTTCACTTTGAGGATCTCGGCCTGGTTGCGCATGATCATGCAGCCTTCCTTGATGTCTTCGGTGATGATGTTACCACCCAGCGGGATAACGGCTGTATGACGGATGATACCATCCTGGAAGATGGCGATGTCGGTAGTTCCGCCGCCGATGTCGACCAGGGCCACACCGGCTTCTTTCTCCTCATCGCTCAGCACGGAGGCCGAAGAAGCCAGCGGTTCGAGGATGAGGTCGAGTACATTGAGGCCTGCCTTCTCCACACACTTGAAGATGTTGCGTGCGGCAGAGATCTGGCCGGTGATGATATGGAAATTCGCTTCGAGGCGCACACCGCTCATGCCGATAGGGTCTTTGATACCCTGTTCACCATCCACGATGAATTCCTGAGGCAGCACATGGATGATGCGGTCGCCGGGAGGCAGCACCAGTTTGTGCATGTTCTCGATCATGCGGTCGATATCTTCCATGCCGATCTCACTCTCGGCATCCATACGGGTGAGGATGTCGCGGTGCTGCAGACTCTTGATATGCTGGCCGGCGATACCCACGTATACATCGCGGATCTCTACCCCACTCTTCTCCTGTGCTTCGGCCACGGCTTTGCGGATGGCCTCGACGGTCTTGTCGATATTGGCCACCACACCGCGCATCACGCCAAAAGAATCGGCCTTACCCATGCCGAGTATGTCGATCTTGCCATGGTCATTGATCCTGCCCACGATCGCGCAGATCTTGGTGGTGCCGATATCCAGTCCGGTGATGATGCGATTACTGTTGTTCATAGCTGATTTTTTGTTCACAAACGATCTGACCTGCGTAGTCGAGTTTGAAAGTGGTATATGTGTTCCATCCGGTGTGACTAAGGCCTTCGGTATAGAAGATCTGCATCTTCCGGAATTTATCTTCCATGTGTGCGATCCCGCCGAACAGGATCTTATGGTCGCCCAATTTCGGTATCAGGGTGAAGGTGCCGTCACCGGCAACAACGATCTGTTCGATCTGTGCGCTCCAGAATGGGTCCGACTGGATATACGTTGCCAGGGTAAGGGTGTTTTGTAGCGCCGGAGTTGTTGCCATGTCTGCGTTAAAAGTGCCTTCTTCTATGCTTCCTGTAACGACAGGTACACGGGCTGTAAATTTATCGCTGATCGGTATCTTATTACCTATATTATTCATATAGTAATGCACACCGTACTTGTTAATAACACGCACGATAGGTTGTTTTTGTACAATTTCGATATGCATTTTACCATTCGCATCTATCCATGATTCTGCATCCTGCACATAGGGATTCTCTTCGAGCAGCTTTTCGATACGGCCCACGCGGATATCAGCAAGCGCATCGCCCTTCACCGAATCGCCATATTCCGTTCCCAGCAGTTCCCTGACATCCGCCTGGTCGATGAAGTACATACCGTTCTCATGATCGATGCTGATCGACACCTCGGGGCACAGCGTTGCCTCCTGCCGGTCGGCATTGAACGAGGTAAGCACAATGAGTCCGCCTGCGCAGGCGAACAGCAGCAGCACACCTAAGAACCGTATCACTTTTTGTTTGGTGGTCATGTTTTTTGGCTCAGGATGGCTTTGATGGGCTGAACGAGTTTATCGATATCACCGGCCCCGATGGTGCACAGTACTTCGAAGTCACCTTCGCGGATCGTCTCCAGCACGGCCTCTTTACTCAGGAGTCGGCGGTTGGAATTTTGCATTCGGCTGAGAATGACATCGCTGGTCACACCGGGAATAGGTTCTTCACGTGCCGGATAGATGGGCAGCAGGATCACCGCATCGGCCTGATCGAGGCTGGCGGCAAAACCATCGGCGAGGTCGCGCGTGCGGGTGAACAGATGGGGCTGAAAAATGGCGGTGATATGCTTATCGGGATACATGGCCCTGACACTCTTCAGGAACATGCGGATCTCTTCGGGATGATGGGCGTAATCATCGAAATACACCATGCGGTCGTTGCTGTATATCCGCTCGAAGCGGCGGTAGATACCGGCAAACGCATTGAGTGCCGCACCGATATGTTCGGGCGCCACACCCAGCTGCAGCGCAACGGCCGTGGCGGCAACGGCATTTTCAATATTGTGCAGGCCCGGATAAGTGAGTGTGAAGCGGATACCGTTGTTCAGCTCTACCTCACTGCCCTGCAGGGTAATGCTGTAATGTGCCGCATACAGATCGGCTTCGGTATTATCGAGGGCATAGGTGCGCACCTCCTGCTCCAGATGGGGAATGATAGGTAAGCCATGCTTGGCCACGACCAGTCCGCCGGCTTCCGTCTTATTGGCGAACTCGGTGAATGCCTTCTCTACTTCGGCCTGTGTGCCATAGATCTCCAGGTGATCTGAATCCACGGCCGTCACTACCGTGATGTTCGGAAATAAACGCATGAAAGAGCGGTCGAACTCATCGGCTTCGGCCACCATCACATCGTTCTGGCCGAATACGAAATTGGAGGCGAAGTTGGTGCAGATACCACCTAAAAATGCGGTGCAGTCGTAACCGGAATGTTTGAGTATCCAGGTGATCATACTGCTCACGGTGGTCTTGCCGTGTGATCCGCTGACGGCGATGGTGAATTTATCGCGGCTGAGGATGCCCAGTACTTCTGAGCGTTTCATCACCGGATAATCATTGTCGAGATAAAAATTGAGTTCTGTATGGTGTTTGGGGATGGCGGGCGTATAGATCACCAGTTCGGCTTTCGCATCCAGCTGTTCGATATCATCCTCAAAGTGGATGTGCATACCTTCGGCGGTCAGTGCATCGGTGAGTGGTGTGGGCGTGCGGTCATAACCCGACACCTCCGCACCGCGATATTTGAAATAGCGGGCGAGGGCGCTCATGCCGATACCGCCGATCCCGATGAGATATACACGCTGTATGTTATCCGGTTGCATCACCTTGATCTTATTGCTTTTGTTCTATACACCTGAACACTTCATCCACGATCCGCTCTGCGGCATCCGCAATGGCGAACGGGCGGATATTGGCCGACATGCGGTTGCGTTTTTCCGTGTCGGCCATAAGGCTGATGGCTGCCGGTATCAATTCCACCGGCGCCTGTTTGTCACTGATGCTGATGGCCGCATCTGCCTTCACCAGTGCCTGCGCATTTTTGGTCTGATGATCTTCTGCCGCGAACGGGAAAGGCACAAGGATCACCGGCTTGGCCACCAGGCACAACTCCGAAATGGCAATGGCGCCTGCGCGTGAAACGATGATATCGGCCGCAGCATACGCATGGTCAATATTGCTGATGAAGTCATGCACACGCACATTATCATAACCGCGGGCCGCCTGCTTGCAGGTTTCATACATGGCAGTACCGGTCTGCCAGATCACCTGAATGCCCGCATCGCGCAATTCATCGAGTCCGCCGATCATACAATTATTCAATGTACGGCTGCCGAGACTGCCTCCGACGATGAACAGTACTTTACTGTCGGCATCGAGGTCAAAATCTATTCTGGCCTTTTCGGGCTTCACGTTGCACAATACAATATTTTGGCGCACCGGATTGCCGGTCTTTACGATCTTATCTGCCGGGAAATATTTCTCCATACCATCATAGGCCACACATACCACTTTTGCTTTTTTGGAGAGTATCTTATTGGTGACACCGGGATAGGAATTCTGCTCCTGAATGATGGCCGGAACACCATGACGGATAGCTGCGTTCAGTGCAGGTCCGCTGGCAAAACCACCGGTGCCGATGGCGATATCGGGTTCAAAAGACCTGACAATGCTGCCGGCCTTGAAATAGCTTGCGATCAGTTTAAAGGGGAAGCTCAGATTGCGCATGTCCAGACTGCGGTGGAATCCGCTGATCCATAATCCTTCGATGCGATAGCCGGCCTTCGGCACTTTCTCCATCTCCATTTTATCCTTCGCCCCAACGAAGAGAATATGGGCGTCCGGACGTCGCCGTTTGATCTCATTGGCAATGGCAATGGCCGGAAAGATGTGGCCACCTGTTCCGCCGCCGCTGATGAGTATGTTGAGGTTGGACATTGGGTTGGAGGTTGAAAGTTGAATGTTGTATGTTGGGGGTTTCGTTTTCTATTTTTTTGTTTGGGGTGCAGGGGTTTCTTCGTCCATTTCTTCTTCAGTTTCTTCATCCGATTCTACTGACTCGGCGTCTTCCTCCTCTTCTTCCGGTTTCTCGATCTCACGGCTGACGCTGAGGATGATGCCGATGCTGAGGCTGGTGAACCACAGACTGGTACCGCCCATGCTCACCAGCGGGAGTGTCAAACCCGTGGTGGGCAACAAATGCACCGCCACACCCATATTGATGAATGCCTGAATGCACAAACTGAGGCCGAGTCCTACGGCCAGCAGAGCGCCAAAACTGGTTGGCGCTTTCAATACGATGCGTATACATCGATAGAGAAATGCGAGATACAGAAATATCATGATCAACCCGCCAACCAAACCGTATTCTTCCAGAATGGTGGCGAAGATGAAGTCGGCATACGGATAGGGCAGAAAATCTTTCTGTGTTGAATTACCCGGACCAACACCGAGTATACCACCTTTAGCGATGGCGATCTTGGCCTGGTCGGTCTGATAGGTGTCATCGGCATCACCACCTTCAACGAAGGTATCCACGCGCGCCTTCCAGGTTCCCAAACGACCAACATTGGGAAAGGCATACGCCATGGCAATGATCACTCCGATCAGCACCATACCGGCGAGGATAGTGAGCGCAATGTATTTGAAATTTACCCGTCCAACGAACATGAGTACAATACAGGTAAAGAACAATACACTCGCCGTAGATAAGTTCTCCGGCAGGATGAGCGCACAAATAATGGCAATAGGCATGATCACCGGCACAAAGGCTTCCTTGAAACTGTCCACTTTATCCTGTTTCTTCGAAAGCACCCTCGCCGTATACATGATCAGTGCAAAACGCGCAAGGTCAGAGGTCTGGAACGTGAGGTTGATGACCGGCAGGGTGATCCAACGCGAAGCGTCATTCACTTCCGGCGCCAGGAACATGGTATACATCAGCGCAGGCACACTCAGCCAGAGCAATATCTGCGCGATCCTGCTGTAATAGCGATACGGGATCAGGTGACTGAGATACATGAGCACTATGCCAAACAGGAGGATGACCGAATGTTTGATCAGATAATACTCTGTATTACCGCCGGCCGATTTATACGCCAGGGTTTCCGTTGAGCTGTAGACCGCCAGTATCGAGAACACCGACAATACGAACACCACGAGCCAGATATACCGGTCGCCATGCACCTTATTGAAAACGTATTGAACGGGTTTCGACATTACTAGTATGATTGAAATATCAGATCGATGTGCTTATTGCATGCTGATAATCACAACTGACGCACCATTTGTTTGAATTGATTGCCGCGATCCTCGAAATTCTCGAACAGGTCGAACGACGCGCAGGCGGGCGACAGCAGCACCACATCGCCATTCTTGCCGAGGCGGTAAGCCATTTGTACGCAATCCTGCATGGTCTCGGTATTCACGAGAATATCCACCAGTTTGCCGAATGCTTCGTGGATGCGGGTGTTGTCTTTACCGAGGCATACGATGGCCTTCACCTTTTTCTTCACGAGATCGGTGATCAAAGAATAGTCATTGCCTTTGTCGATACCCCCTACGATCCAGATCACAGGCTCATTCTGGCTTTCGAGTGCATACCAGGTGCTGTTGATGTTGGTGGCTTTGGAGTCATTGATGAAAGAGATGCCGTGTACCTTGGCCACGAATTCGAGGCGATGCTCCAGTCCGCTGAAATCGGCAAAGCTTTCGCGAATGCTTTCGTTCTTTAATCCCAGCACCTTGCCGACAATGCCGGCAGCCATGGAGTTGTACTGGTTGTGTTTTCCTTGTAGCGCAAGTTCGTTGATGGTCATGTGAAAGTGGTTTTGTTTAAATTGAATATGTATGGAATTGTCAGCCACCCAGGCACCTTCATGCTGTCGGTCATCCAGCGTGAAAGTGAGCAGGTTGGCTGTGTTACTCAGGAATGGTGTATGCCGCTTTTGCATCTCTGCTTTGATCACCGGATCATCCTCACAAAAAATGAAATGATCTCCGGTGGTTTGATTCATGGTGATGCGGAATTTTGAATCGATATAGCGTTGGAACTGGTACTCGTAACTGTCGAGGTGGTCAGGGGTGATATTCAGCAATACCGAAATGAAGGGCTTGAAGGTGACGCTGTCATCCAGCTGGAAATTGCTTACTTCCAGCACATAGTATTCGTGTGCCGTATGCGCAACCAGTTCGGCAAAGCTTTTGCCGATATTGCCGCCGATCTCTACATCGCAACCGGCCTTTTTCATCATGTGATAGGTCAGGGATGTGCAGGTCGATTTTCCGTTACTGCCCGTGATGGCGATCACCTTACCGGTGCAATACCGGAATGCAAATTCGATCTCTCCGATCACCGATTTTCCTGCTGCACGGATCTCCTTCATCACCGGATATTTTTCCTGTATGCCGGGGCTTTTGATGATCTCGTCGGCAGCAAGAATGACATCCATGGAGTGCTTGCCTTCCTCAAAAGGTATCTGATGCTGCTGCAGCACATGCTTATACCGCTCGCGTATCGTACCCTTGTCGGATACAAACACGTCGAAGCCCTTCTGCTGTGCCAGTATGGCAGCGCCGGTGCCGCTTTCGCCTGAACCTAATATGACGATGCGTTTGCCCATTAACGAACCTTCAGTGTTACGATGGTTACAATAGCCAGTAATATGGTTACGATCCAGAACCGTGTTACGATCTTGGTCTCGAACATGCCTTTCTTCTGATAATGATGATGCAACGGGCTCATAAGGAAAATGCGCCGCCCTTCACCGTATTTTCTTTTCGTGTATTTGAAGTAACTCACCTGTATCATCACGCTCAGGTTCTCCACAAGGAAAATCCCGCACAATACCGGTATCAATAATTCCTTGCGGATGACGATGGCAAGTGAAGCGATGATACCGCCGATGGTCAGACTGCCGGTATCACCCATGAAGACCTGTGCCGGAAAAGCATTATACCAGAGG
This sequence comes from Chitinophagales bacterium, assembly GCA_036734545.1. Taxonomy (GTDB): domain Bacteria; phylum Bacteroidota; class Bacteroidia; order Chitinophagales; family BACL12; genus UBA7236. The sequence goes on along the minus strand of DAIMYJ010000048.1, from coordinate 9,248 downwards.
AAGCCGATGCAGGCACCAATAAGCGCCGCGCTGAACACCACCAGCTCACCGGAGTCCGGTATGTACATGATGTTGAGGTAATCACTCAAAATGGCGTTACCGGCCACATACGCGAAAATGAGCAGGGTGATCACAATGATGGTTGAAGTTCCTGCCGCCAGACCATCCAGGCCGTCAGTAAGATTGGCACCATTACTTACGGCTGTGATGATAATAATGATAATGGCCACGAATACCAGCGGAAACAGCCAGCGCTGTGTGTCATCCGAAGCCCAGCTCACCAGCCATTCGTAGTCGAATTCGTTATTTTTTACGAGCGGGATGGTAGACTTGGTGGAACGTGTATCATGACTCAGGTATCGCGAACCGTCGGCATCCAGTTGCCCGTTCCCTTCGAGGCGCACACCCTGGGCATCATACACTTCAACAGGTCTGCCAACTGGTAAACCATCTTCTACTGCATACACATAAATATGATCGTAATCACGCAGCTTGATGTCATCCGAGAAATACAGCACCAGGCCAACAATAGCGCCAAGGCCTACCTGACCCATCAATTTGAATTTCGCGCGCAGTCCTTCCTTGTTCTTGCGGAACACTTTGATATAATCATCCAGAAATCCGATCAGTCCCATCCATACGGTCACGATCAACATGAGGATGACATAAATATTCCGGAGGTCGGCAAGCAATAATACGGGGATCAGCAGCGCAAGGATGATGATGATACCGCCCATGGTCGGTGTGCCTTTCTTGCTGAGTTGCCCTTCCAGTCCGAGATCGCGCACGGTCTCACCGATCTGCATTTTCTGCAGCATACGGATGATCCTTTTGCCGATGATGATGGAAATGATCAGCGAGAGCAATACGGCCATGCCGGCGCGGAATGACAGGTATTGGAACACCCCTGCACCGGGAACATCATATTGCTGGTCGAGCCAGTTGAATAAATAGTATAACATCAGTGTGCTGCGGATTTGAATGTTTCACGTAATACTTGCTTATCGTCGAACGGGTGTTTCACACCTTTGATCTCCTGATATTTTTCATGCCCCTTCCCTACCACACAAATGACATCACCGGTTTGCGCGAGCATCACTGCGGTGCGGATCGCTTCGCGTCGTTCAGTGATGGACAGGCAGTGGTTCCTTTCCGTGCCGGTGAGTCCGCTTTCCATTTCGCGGATAATGGCTTCCGGTTCTTCACTGCGCGGATTATCACTGGTCAGTATCACCCGATCGCTCAGGCGCGCAGCGGTAGCAGCCATCACCGGACGCTTGGCCCTGTCGCGGTCGCCGCCGCAGCCTACCACGGTGATCAGTTGCTGTCCTTTCTTGAGCATGGATCGCACGGTGCTCAATAATTTTTCTACGGCATCCGGTGTATGTGCATAATCCACGATGCCGGTGATGCGTCGACTGTCTGCATAGATCACATCGAAACGTCCTTCCACCGGTTGTTGCGCGCTCAAAACGGTTTGCACCTGTTCTTTCGGGAATCCGAGTAAAAGGCCAACGGCATATACACAGAGGATATTCCATGCATTGAATTCGCCGAGCAGCAGTGAATGGAATTCGGTACCGTCCAATTGCAGCACGAGGCCGGTGATCGCATTCTCGCGGATGCGCGCGGTGAAATCCGCTGAGCCCTTCACACTGAACGTATAGTGCTTTGCCGCACAGTTCTGCAGCATCACCATTCCCCTCCGGTCATCGGCATTCACGAGGGCGAAAGCGTGTTTCGGAAGGATATCGAAGAACATTTTCTTCGCGGTGATATAATTATCGAAGGTCCCGTGATAATCGAGATGATCGTGGGTGATATTGGTGAAGACACCGCCCGCGAATTCGAGTCCGCCGATGCGATGCTGATGTGCAGCGTGTGAACTCACCTCCATGCAGGCATGTGTGCAGCCCGCATCCACCATCCGCGCGAGTAACTGATTTAACTGCACCGGGTCGGGCGTAGTATGTGTTGAGGGCACTACCTCGTCGTGTATGCGGTTCTCCACCGTCGAGATCAAACCACAGGTCTGACCTAAACCACGCAGCAGATGATAGCATAATGTAGCTGTCGTGGTCTTACCGTTGGTGCCGGTGATACCGATGAGTTTGAGTTTGCGCGAAGGATAACCGTACCACGCATGCGCCAGCTGGCCAAGGGCCAATGCGGCATTGTGCACACGGATATAGATAACGGTTCCCGGTACTGCCACTTCCTGTTCGGCAACGATCACGGCAGCGCCTGACTGAATGGCCTGCGAAATGAACTGATGGCCGTCGGTCGTTGTACCTTTCACAGCTACGAATACACAGCCCTCAGACACCTTGCGGCTGTCGGCGGTGATCATATTCACCGTCACTGACGCAGGATCCGGACCGGTAACGGATACCGGCTGAATAGCGGATAATATGGTGTTCAGCGTGGTCATTCGAGTGTGATCAATACGTACTCTTTGGGTTTTATCGCTGTTCCCGGAGGAATGCTTTGCATGGTCACTTTTCCTGCGCCGCCAACAGACACCTGCAGTCCGTATGACTCCAGGAGATACATCGCATCGCGCAGTCCCATGCCGCGTACATCGGGCATGGTGTAATCGTACATTTTCAGGAGGGCATGTTCGGCATTGCGACCGTTGGCTTCCACAGCCACCCATTCTTCATTGTCATCGAAGGTTTCGGAAACGCGCAGGGTGGTAAATAATTTCCGGAAGTCGTAGGCATAACCTTTACTGAATGCCTGCACGCCCACATACGGCGCATTTTCGGTATTCACCGGTTCGCGCATGTTGATGAAATGCGAATACACTTTATCGGCGATCTCCCTGAACACCGGAGC
>DAIMYJ010000048.1:0-6310 GCA_036734545.1 Chitinophagales bacterium | reverse complement strand
TTGATCTTGCCGGTCTTCACTTCCATCACCACGGCCGTTCCCCATTTGGCATTGTGCTGGATGAGCGCTTTGCGGAGGGCAGCTTCGGTGATGTCCTGCATATTCACATCCAGCGTGGTGATCACATCCATGCCATCCACCGGATCGATCTCATTATTCTCACTCACGCGCACCCATGAACCACCTGCCACTTTGCGCATCACGGCCATGCCCGGTCTTCCGCGCAGCAACGTATCGTATGCACCTTCGAGTCCGATGCGACGGCCATTCTGCACGTAACCGATGGTGCGCACGGCGAGACTGCCATACGGATATTCCCTTTTTTCATAAGGCTCAACGATGAGTCCGCCGGAATTTTGTCCGCGGCGGAACAGCGGAAACTCTTCCAGCAGTTCTTTCTGCGGCATGGTCACCCGCTTTTTGATCTCGAGGTAGCGCTTGCCCTGCTTGCGGGCGGTGGTGATCTTCTGCTTGTATTGTGCAGCGGTCTTATCCTTGAATAAATGGGCCAGCGCAATACTCAGCGAGTCGATATCCTCGCGGAAGCTCACTTCCGATGGCGCCACCGGATCCATATATATATTGAAGTACGGAAATGAAGTAGCCAGCACCTCGCCTTTCTCGGAATAAATGGAGCCGCGCGCGGGTTCGATCACCATTTGTTTGGTGCGCACGCTGTCGGCCATGGCGCGATAGGTCTCACCATGCACGAACGATACATTCACGATCTGTGCAACGATGGCACCGCACAGCAGGATGATGCCTGCGTAGGTGACATACAACCGCCATAATATGTCCTTCTTAGTGTTTTCCATCTTCGGCCTGGATCGTATAAGGCGGGTGAGATAATTCCTGCATCTGCAGGGTGTCCACTAGGTCGGCAATATGGCTTTGGCGACTCTGGCGTGTCAGTGAGTCGCGGGTAGCATTATAGTAATATTGTTTTTCGAGCAGATGCGTATTCAGGTCGCGGATCTCGCGGTCCATTTGTACGCTGCGGTGATTATTCCATATATAGAATATACCGATCAGCACCAGGAACAGGAAGTAGGGCATATTGGCCACGATATTCTCCCAGCGGAAAAAGGCCACGTCATCGAATGACTTCAGCATCGATGCCAGGTTCTTCTTCGGGTTTTTCGTGGTTTGTTTTTCCTGTGCCATGTTCGGCTTATATTTTCTCTGCCACGCGCAACTTGGCGCTGCGCGAGCGTGGATTATTCTTTAATTCTTCTGCTTCCGGTGTGACCGGTTTTTTGGTGATGACCTTATAGGGAAATGATTTTCTGCCCATCAGATCTTCCTCGATCTCCCCGTTGGCATTACCTGTTTTCATGATGTTCTTCACCAGGCGGTCTTCGAGGCTGTGATAACTGATCACTACCAACCTTCCGCCGGGTTGAAGCAGGTGTGCTGACTGTTCGAGCATTTCGCGCAGGGCAGTCATCTCATCATTCACGGCTATGCGTATCGCCTGAAACACCTGAGCGAGATAAGCAGGGAGTTCTCCTTTCGCCACTGAACCGGCGATCTGCTTTAGTTGTCCCGTTGTACGGATACCGCCGGTCGCTGAAAACAGTGTGCGCGCGCTCACGATGGCGTGTGCCAGCTGACGCGCATTGCGCACTTCGCCATAGTTGCCGAACAGGTATTGCAGTTCTTCAGCCGTATATCGGTTAATGATGGTATAGGCATTCACGGAACCCTGTTGGGCCATACGCATATCCAGTGGAGCATCGAAGCGGGTGGAAAAACCACGGTCGGCTTCATCGAACTGATGAGAGCTTACACCGAGGTCAGCAAGGATACCATGTACGGTATTCACCCCCTGCACCCGCAGAAACTTCTGCATGAAGCGGAAGTTCTGCGGAATGAAGGTTGCGTTAGTAGCGCTAAACGCATTGATGAAATTCTGTTGTGCATCGGGATCCTGATCAAAGCAGAAGAGCCTGCCTTTGGGTCCCAGATGGCGAAGTATTTCCCGGCTGTGCCCGCCGCCGCCGAAGGTGGCATCTACATAGATACCGTCGGGGTCGGTGATGAGTGCCTGTATGCTCGCATGTAAAAGAACAGGTATGTGATACGCCGGCGTCATATTCCATACTTCTTCCGCACCTTCTCAGCCAGCGACTGGTATTGATCCGGTGTCTTATCTACGAACTGTGCCTTATACCTTTCTTCTGACCATACCACCACCTTGTCCATCTGACAGGTCATCACGATCCCCTTGGCGATGCCCGCATGCTGCAGGTGCATCTTCGGGAACAGTATCCTGTCGGCAGAATCGATCACCAGCACCGACGTACCGCTGAAAAACATGTTCTTGAAAGCCCTGTCTTCCGGGTCATAGTCCGGAATGCGCGCCACTTTCTCCATTTCTGCGCGGAAATCGGTGAGCGGATACAAATACAGGCAGGGATCGATACCCCGGGTGATCACCAGCTTACCGGCATCATCGCCCGTGAGCTGCGCCAACAACCCGGCCGGCACCCGAATGCGTTGCTTCGAGTCCAGAGTACATTCATATTCACCGATCAGAAATGCCATGGTTGTTGGTCCGGAGGGTAATTTGAACGTAAACTTAGGCCAATTATTACACTTTTGTACACTTTTGTACACCGCGGGACACTGAAAATTTTTGCACACGGAATGCACATGCGATATGCACAGTTGTGCATTGCCATGAAAGTCAATTCAGTAAAGGGTTACAGGGGGTATGCGGAGGTGATTTTCACACCCTGTGGAAAGCTATTCCGGGTGGCGGTTCAGGAGCGCTCCGGCTCCACTTTTGGGGGTGTTTCAGGGTTGACTGCTGCTCACACAGGCGCCGTCGGCGAGGAGGTCGTGGACCTCAAAACCGGCTTTCCGACCGGCCCTTGCATAGTAGGTGCGGCGCTTCCAGGGGCTTGTACCGCCTATCACCAGGCGGGCGGCGGGGAAACGGGTGCGGAGGTCGGGCAGGTCGAGGAAGGGGTCGCCGATGATATACAGAACGGTCACCTGAGGGGCCGAATCGGGCAGCCGGTGTACTGAAGTGGGATCCAGCAGGAACACCACCTCACTGCCGGCGATCACCCAGGGAAAGGCCCTGGCCCACCCTGCCCCGAGGGCCATGGCCGTGTCCTGCAGCACCACCAGCGTATCCGGGGCGCCGCCATGGGCGATCAGATCGGGTTTTACCTGTCGCAGCCAGGCATCACCGGTGTCGGCCACCGGCAGGTCGGCGAACACCACCACCTGCCCGCCGGCGGTATAGCTGAAGAGCTCCTGTCGCGGCAATGCATACAACGCGAGGCGTTCATCCCGCTCAAGCTGCCAGGCCGGAAGCGCAATAACTGCAGAAAGCACAGCAAGCACACCAACACCGGCCTTCAGCCAGATCTTCTCCCGCAGCACCAAAAAAGCGCCGATGCAGAACAGCAGCAGGTACATCAACAGCATTTGGGTAACGGTAACGTGCAGGTGGTCGGTAACGGCATAAGGCAGTTGGTCCACCGCCACCACTGAACCGTTCAAGAGCATCAGGCTCCATTCGAACACTGCAGCTACCGGTGCGGCCAGCCAGGCGATACTGCCTACGGCAAATAAAATGAGGCCTGCCACCAGTACCACAAATGAGACCGGTATGGCGAGAAGATTAGAGAGTAAAAAATAGTTTGGGAACTGATGAAAGTAGAAGAGCGTGACCGGCATGGTGGCCACCTGAGCGGCTATGGAAACAGTGATCATAGTCCACACATAGTTCAACACCATATTCCGCGGACGCACGATCTTTTGCATTATCGGCTGAAAATATACGATGCCGCCCACGGCGAGATAGGACAATTGAAACCCGGCCTGCGTGATGCACCACGGATCATCGAGCATGAGCACCAGCATGGAAGCAAATAATATATTGAAGGTGTTGTTCTGCCGTTCCATCAGTTTTCCCAGCGAAAGAAAACTGAACATTACGGCAGAGCGATTTACACTCGGGGATAATCCTGCCAGACAGGCGTACCACCAGATCACTGCCAGCAGGAGCAGGCATTTCCAGGCTTTGCCCCAGGCGGATCGGTGCAACCAGACTAGCGGCCGCAGTAGAAATTCCAACACCGCAAACAGAATCCCCACATGCAAACCGGACACTGCCAGGATATGCATGGTGCCGGTGTGCGCGTACGCATCGCGGATGGTATCGCTGATGTCGGTACGCGTGCCGATCACCAGTGCTTCTCCGACGGTGAGTGCATCCGCATTCTGCAGATAGCGTTGCAATACATCATGAAAATACGTTCGTGCACGAAATATCTGCTGCCACTGCCGACGCGGAGAATGTATGCCTGTTGCGTGCACTTCATCGGCGGAAGCGAAAGCGATATGATAAATACCCAGTCGTTTTAAATATGTCGCATAATTAAATGCACCGGGATTATCCGGCGGCTCCGGTGTTACGAAAATATTTTTTATCAGCAGCACATCGCCATATTGCCAATTACAGGCAACCGTGCTGTCGCGACGGATATAGATGAGCGACTTTCCGCTTGTGTTTGCTGCATCACCATCCTGCAGGCGACATTGCATCTGCACTTCGAGGCGGATACTTTTTTCACCGATCAGCGGCGGTTTATAAATTCTGCACATGAACACCGATGACGTATCTGCATCTTTCATGAAATAATCTTCTGCATGCACAGGTGTATGTACATACACGGTGAGATAACCTGCACAAACGCCGATCACCTGCAGGGCCGCACCGAAGATCCATTGCCGGGCAAGCACCTGCGTCAGCGGTTTGAAGAAAAGCGCAGCAATAAACACTACCGACATACATCCGGCAGCGATCGCAAAAGCGAAGAACCATGCATTGGAGTACATGCCGAACAACACACCGGCCACAAAAGGCAGGAGCAAACGCAACACGGGAATATGATGCCAGGTGAGCGGCATGCGGGATAAACAAGACTTAAATGTATCCGGGAAAACGCAATAAAAAAACCTCCCGAAGGAGGTCTTATTTTTTTCTCTTTAATCATCAGCGCCTAAGCGCTTACAAAGTTTTTCGCTTATATCGTGTTAGCGAAAAACACACATGATCAGTCAGCGATCGCTGCCACTCCCGGGAGTGTTTTACCCTCAAAGAATTCGAGCATGGCGCCGCCGCCGGTGGATACGTAGCTGACCTTATCGGCCAGGTGGAATTTATTGACGGCAGCCACGCTATCGCCACCGCCCACCAGCGAATATGCTCCGTTTGCCGTGGCATCTGCAATTGCGCGTGCGATGGCAACAGTGCCTTTGGAGAAATTCTCCATTTCAAAAACACCCATCGGGCCGTTCCAAAGAATAGTGCGTGAGCGTGCGATCACATCGCTGAAAGCGGTTATCGCCTGCGCACCGATATCCAGTCCCATCCATCCTTCAGGTATCTGATCGCTGTTGGCTGCTCCGGTATTGGCTGCATTATCAAATGCATCGGCGATCACACTGTCGACAGGCAGTAATATCTGCACACCTTTTTCCTTTGCTTTTTCCAGTAATTGCTTAGCGGTATCGAGACGTTCTTCTTCGCACAGCGACTTGCCGATCTGTCCGCCCATTGCTTTATAGAACGTATACGCCATGCCGCCGCCGATGATGATATGATCGGCTTTTTCCAGCAATTTTTCGAGTATCAATATCTTATCAGAAACCTTGGCTCCGCCGATGATGGCCGTGAACGGTTTTTCATGCTGATGCAATACTTTGTTGGCGGCAGCCACTTCAGCAGCCATCAGTGCACCGAACATTTTATGAGCGGCATCAAAGTACTGTGCGATGATGGTGGTGGAAGCATGTGCGCGGTGCGCTGTTCCGAAGGCATCATTCACATATACATCGCCGAGAGCTGCGAGCTGACGCGCAAATGCGGCATCGCCTTTCTCTTCTTCGGCATGGAAGCGCAGGTTCTCGAGCAGGAGCACCTGTCCCGACTGTAATGCCTTTGCCGCGCGCTCAACGTCTTCGCCGATGCATTCATTAATGAATTGCACTTCCCGACCCAACAGTGATGACAGATGCGCAACAATATGGCGCAGTGAATACTTGTCTTCGGGCCCGCCCTTCGGCCTGCCCAGGTGTGACATCAGCACTACGCTGCCGCCGTCCTGCAATATCTTATTGATGGTAGGCAATGCTGCACGCAAACGGTTATCGTCGGTAACCGCGAATGTTTGTTTATCCAGCGGCACATTAAAGTCAACGCGGATCACCGCGCGCTTGCCATTAAAATTGAAATCCTTAATTGTTCTCATACGATCCGTTCAAATCCATTTTATCCCTTAAATCCGTG
>DAIMYJ010000047.1:20362-22490 GCA_036734545.1 Chitinophagales bacterium | reverse complement strand
ATGTTAACTTTTCGATAACAGTTTTGGACTTTCTTAACGCTTCCGGAGGAAGCTTTAATGCGGCCTTAACTAAGGGGTATTGCAACCTGCAGTTACTTTGCAGATGTAAAACAACCCGATATGAAACTGCTGTTCACTGCCCTGACCATGATAGCCTCATCATTTACATTTGCCGCCGGCGATGTTGATTGCAGCGCCGCCAATGCCGAAAGGATCGTGCATACGCAGCTTGCAGAAGCGGTGGTACAAAGTCCACAGGCCAAACTCATGCAAATGGCCGGCAAAGTATATGTCGAATTTCTGATAGATGAATCCGGGGTTTTACATATCGAAAAGATCACTTCCGCCGATTTCACTACCGAATATTATGTGCGTTCCGTTGCCGAAGGCATGCGTATGGATGTGTGTGCGGAAGCAACCGGCAAGCGATACGCAGTGGTATTGCAATTTGCCGCCTGAGTTCACTTTTTCATTCTTGCAGAGATAAAAAAAGCGGCTGTTCCTTTCGGAACAGCCGAAGCATTATTGAATTCAGCGATCGTGATTATTTGATAACTACGATCGGATAAATCAGCTGATGTGTTTAGTTCCTCAGTGTTACCTGATACATGCCGGCAGCGGCATTGCCCAGGTTGATGATCTCTTCGTGGCTGTCGCTGTTCACGTTCACTACAGTGCTGTATACTACCTGACCGGTAGCGCTGGTCACCTGCAGGTTAAAGCTGTTTTCAGCATATCCTGCCACATTGATGGTAAAGGTGCCATTGCTCGGGTTCGGATACATGGTAACAGCAGCATCACCTTCGCCCAAACGGCCGAGTGTGGTGAAGTAATACCAGGGTGACGGAGCAGAGATCGTACCGAGGTCATCGTAGCACACGGTCTTTACGCGGAAAGCGTAAGTAGTGAGCGGCGTGAGTTTATCTGTGATCGTTACCATATTGGTATAGTAACCTTTGGTTTTGGTCAAACCGGTAACAGTATTTTGCAGTGTCACACGGTACTGATCAGCACCATCCACTTCATTCCAATGCAATACGGCATCGTTTGTAGTGATACCATCAGCAAACAAGCCTGAAGGGATCTCGCATACCGCAACCGGTGTACAGCTCAGATAATTCAGGATGTTGGCGCGCAGGTTAGCTGCTTCTGTGAGCGGGCTGTGGAAGTTGTTGGTGGTCATACCGCCAAACATTACCACACCTGATCCCCAGGTCTTCTCTGCGAGTACTACTGCTGTCGGGTTGAACAGGTCAACGATCACGCTAGTGAGTCCGGTTCCGGAAACGATGGCGTGGCCGAAAGAAGAACCTGTCCAGTCAGTACCTACAGGTGTGAACGGACCGGCAAATACCGGGTGTGCCGGATCTGAAGCGGTAGCGTTACCGGTATAGTAAGCATAGGTAAGTGTGGTTCCGTCGAATCCGAAGCTCATACCGTCACCTTCGTTCGGTGCGGAGTTGAGCAGCAATTTACCACCTGAAGCTACCCAGTTCTCGATGAGCGAGATGTTAGCGGTCAGGAAGGTTTCGAGTTCGTTGGCATGTGAGTCAGAACCTTCGAGGAATACGAAACAGTTGTCGGGAGAGAAGGTAGTTGCCGGATCCAGTGTTTCAAAGAACTGACGGTTCCAGCCTGTTCCTTCAGGACCGAAAGCGGTATTCATCGCAGTGGTATTGCTGGTGGTGAACCAGGGTTCGCCGCCGGTGGAGTTGCTGTATACATAAACAGCACCTGTTCCGGTGATGGGGCCCAGGTTACAAACGCCTTCTGTATAACTGTCGTTAGTAGCATCGCCGTCTGCATCCAGAGAGGTGTAGGCGGTAATATCATAACAGCCATCAGCAGTAAAATCATACGTTGCAGAGAAAGTATAATCCGCAGTACCCAATGAAGGGATCGTGCCGGTGAATGTTTCTGTCACCACGGCACCGCCATCCACGCTATAGCTCACCGGGAATCCGGAAATTTCATTGAGGCCATAGTTCTTGATGGTAACGGTCACGTTCTCAACACCCATATCGATATCAGAAACAGGGCTGGTAACGTTCACAACACCTGCATCGAATTCGGAAGCGATATATACAGTGAAGGAAATACACTCATTGAATGCAGACCAGTTCTGGCT
>DAIMYJ010000047.1:8935-20262 GCA_036734545.1 Chitinophagales bacterium | reverse complement strand
TAGGAGATATCACCGTCTACACAAGAGTTCGGGTCCCAGTCTTCCTGTCCCAGGAAAATAGTATTAGTGTAAGTTGCGTTGGGTAATACCTGACCCGTACAACAGCCACTGCCAAGTCCGGCGGTGAAAGAAACAAAGCCGTTGGAGCTGATGTAACACTGAGAGAAATCAGATCCGTAGAAGTTAAAGGTGAATCCGATCGGAATGACGCCGCTCACAACGTCATCGCCTAAACAGACCAATGTTCCCTCAGTGGCAAGAGGAGCGTAGTCGCATGTGTTTTGCACATAATACGACTGGGCATGCATGGTAAATGCACACATGCCTGCAACAAACAACGCGCTCAGTCGTTTGTGCATCAAGTGGGTAAAAGTGTTCATTTAGAGTTGAATTTGAGGTTAATATTACTAAAATAATCGCGGTAATCCCATTGCAGGATCACATAGGGAAGGCAAGTTACCTCCCGCGCAGATGGCAAACAAAGACATAGCTCATCTTTCAGCTTATGTGATTATGCTACCTTTGCCCCAAAATAAATATTTGTATGTTATCGTCCGTTCGTCAACTCACCCCCCAGCCCATCTGGAACTACTTTGAGGATATCAACGCCGTGCCCAGGCCATCGAAGCACGAGGAAAAGATCATCGCTTACATGGTGGGCTTCGGACAGTCGCTGGGACTGAGGACCGTTCAGGATGCCATTGGCAATGTGATCATCTTCAAACCCGCCACTGCAGGCATGGAATCGCGGCCTACGGTGATCCTGCAAAGTCATCTCGACATGGTGCATCAGAAGAATGCCGGCACCGATTTCGACTTCAGCACGCAGGGAATACAGTCGTATATCGACGGCGAATGGGTAAAGGCCCGGGGCACCACTCTGGGCGCTGATAATGGCATAGGCGTAGCGAGTATCATGGCTTTGCTTGCTTCGAAGGATATTCCGCATCCTGCTTTGGAGGCGCTGTTCACGATCGACGAGGAGACCGGCATGACCGGCGCGAAGCAACTGCAGTCCGGTTTATTGCAGGGAAAGATCCTCCTCAATCTGGATACGGAAGACGATGATGAGTTTTCGATCGGATGTGCCGGTGGCATTGACACCAACACACAATATACCTACATACAGGAAGCGCCGCCAGCCGGTGCCGTGGCGTACCGCATCACGGTGAACGGACTGAAAGGCGGACACAGCGGCGTAGACATACATCTGGAACGCGGCAATGCCAACAAGATCATGAACAGGCTGATGTATGCCTGCGAATCCTATGGCTTGCAGATCGCTTCCATTGACGGCGGCAGCCTGCGCAATGCCATACCACGCGAATCCTTTGCGGTGATCACCGTTACAGACAACGGCTATCTGCAGGAATTTGAAAGCCGTGCAGCAGCCATACGCACCGAATTTCACCTGCAGGACAGCGGATTGAACATCCACATCCAAAAAACAGATCTGCCGGCTATGGTGATGAGTCATAGTGATACGGTGCGTGTTACCACATCACTGCAATCGGCACACAATGGTGTTTTTACCATGAGCAGTGCGATCGCCGGTCTGGTGGAGACATCCTCTTCACTGGCACGTGTGATCGTAAAGGACGGATCCTTCATCACCCAAAGTTTACAACGCTCTTCCGTGGAAAGTGGAAAATACAATGTGGCCTATACCGTGGCCGCACCTTTCAGGCTGATGGGATGCAAGATAGAACACAGCGGTGCTTATCCGGGGTGGGCACCTGATCCGGATTCACGCATTTTGAAGGTACTGGAGAACAACTATGTTCAGCTATTCGGCAGCAAACCTAAAGTGATGGCCATCCATGCCGGTCTCGAATGCGGCATCCTGGGTGAACGCTATCCGGGTCTGGACATGATCTCCTTCGGCCCCACCATCAAACATCCGCATTCACCGGATGAAAAGGTGCACATCGCCTCGGTAGAAAAATTCTGGAAATTGCTCTGCACCACACTGCAGTCGGTTTGATACAGAACCGTGTGTGACGCACTACAGGAACATTCAATAGATAGGTCCTTTTTGTCTGATCACCTCAATGAAAGGTGTTCCGTGTATGCCGGACTCGAGCCAGTCCATGATACGTATACTTTCAAACGCCATGCGTTCTGATTCTTCCTGCTGAAACAGCGTGCCCAGCGCATCCTGCATCTCGCGAAACAGTGCTTTGCGCTCCGATTGTCCGGGCTCCTTCATCAGTCGGGTCATATAGCGCATAAATACACGTTCTGTCTCATAATAATAATCCTGGCTTTTTAAGTAATGTTTGGACGTGGTCATAACATGACTGAACAGCAGGAAATTATCGAGCTGAAAATGGTTGATGGTATATAATATACGCGACACCGCCTGAATATCTTTCCGCAGCTGCACCTCTTTTGAATCAAAGATGAGTTGCAGCAGGTCGTTGGAAGCCTCATAGTTTCCTTTGATGGTTTCCAGATGTGCCATACTGAAGCGGATGATCAGCAGGCGATTCTTATTCATCAGCGGTGCGTACTTCTGCAGGTCTTTAACGGTGGAATCGACCCACTCCAGCATGCGGTCGATCTCCCCTTTGATCTGGAAATAGGTGCTGCGCATCAGCCAAAGATGTTCAAAGTAGATCGCTTCTTTGGCAACAGAATTCAAGGGCGGTAATTGCAGGGCATCAAAGTATTCGACAAACTGTTGGTATTCCTGCAGATACATGAGGTTGGTGAGATAATTATTCACCGCTGACAGATACCTGACCGGTTCGATCTCTTTGAGTGCAGGATGAGCATCCCAGAGATCCACGATCTTCTTCATTGACAGCAGGGCTTGCTCCTTATTCCTGCAGAGGAGATGGTAGATATTGTAGATGTAATGGTAATAGAGTTTTCCGTAGAAATCACTCGGCTCCTGATCCGCTGCCAGTATCGGATCCTGCATAAAGGCATCCCATTCGGCACGCTGTTCCTCTGTCCTGAAGAAGGGTTGTGTTTTAATGAAATTGATAATGGTCACATACTTCCGCTGTATCTGCAGCATCCGTGTGTAGGTATCGATCAGCTCAAAGCTGCTGTCATACGAGGGGTCGGTGTACTTCTGCCAGTCGCCCGCCGTCATATCTATGTAATAGCGGCGCTTGCTGGTCTCGATATCCAGCATAAAAGGCATCTCATCATAATCGGCGGCCAGTTGCCGGGCTTTCTCCCAGGCTTTGAGCGCTTCCTCATACAGGCCTTTTTCAAATAATATCTCGCCGTTCTCCAGCAGCGCATTGAGCTGCATGAACTTACTGGAATCGGCGCGGTATTGACGTTGTGAGCGGAGTATCAGCTCAAACAGATAATTCTTGGCGACGGATAATTGCTTGGCGAACGCCTGATTCCTGAATTTCCGTAACAATGCCGATTCGTCGTAAGCCTCCTGCTCATCTATGGCATCGAACAACAGCAGGTAGTTCTGATTCCTGCCGTAGCCGGTGGCGAATTTTTTGAAATACCCCTTCTCTGTCTTGTCCAGGGATTTAATTAACCGGAAAAGTTGATCAGAGGGTTTCATGTTCGATAAATATACGAACAATTCCCCAAGGCACTGATCGAATGCCGTGCATACAGAACCCCGGCCTCTGCGAAAACACTTTATTTTAAAAGCGTTGCCGCCGGTGGGTCAGATGTGCTCAGAAGAATTCGGCTCAAAAAAATCTGCCCGCATATGTGTGGTATATATCGTGGCGTCGAGTTTGATCACGATCACCGGGATACGCTCTGCGTTAAATGCATTGATTTCATCAATGATCTCCTCCGCACTGCGAAAGCTCAACACGATCGAACTATGGGCCGAAATATGTTCCACCACGCGCATGGAATCCAAACCTTTACGCAGGTGCGACACATCCTTGTCTGTCTGATAGATCACGAGATAGCTGTTCATATAGGAAGTTTTCTCACCTTCAAAAATACGGTGCTCGTCACCATGATATGGTGATTTAGGTTACCTATGGCAATGGCTTATGTCAGCAGTTACCGTTAACATCACATGCATTATCATCCGCAGACGGCTGCTGTGAGAACTGTTCGCCCTTTTCCGTCTGTATCTTCTCCAGGAGTGAAAGGAATGCTTCTGTGGGTTGTGCGCCGGAAATACCGTAGGTGCGGTCGAACACAAAAAAAGGAACGCCGCGCACACCCAGAGATTGGGCCTCCCGCACATCAGCAAATACTTGTGCCCGGAATTGCATTTCCTCTGCGAGCAAAGACCTGACCTCATCGGTATCCATGCCAGCCTGCAGGGCGATCTCCATTAAGGCTTCGGGGTCATCGATATTCCTCCCCTCTACAAAATAGGCGCGCAAGAGCGCCTCTTTCATTTCGTCGCCTTTCTGCTGACACTTGGCCATCTGCAGCAACTGGTGTGCCTGAATGGAATTGGCCACCACCACCTTGTCGAAATCATACGACAGGCCCACACCTGCGGCCATATCGGTCACATATTTTTGTACTTCGCGGGTATACTCAGGGGTCCAGCCTTTCTGCTCCGCCAAATGGGCGTTGATGGATTGCGCGGGATCGGTTTGCACATCGGGGTTGAGCAAAAAACTCTTCCACTCCACCTGCACCTGATCGCGGCCTTCAAATTGCTCCAGTGCCTGTTCAAGCCTGCGCTTGCCGATATAACAGAAGGGACATACCACATCTGACCAGATCTCTATGTGTATCATTACCCTGCAAAATACGATGGAAGCATAAAAAGTTCAGTATATCGGCTTGCGTTATCTTTGCCGGAAACTGCGTGGTCATGCATCAACTCCTCTCCCGGGCACGACACAGACTCTTCCTGTTCCCGGTGTTCATCCTGATATGCCGTATGTCCTTTGCTCAGGTTACCTACACAGCCATAGATATTCAGATCGACACTGCGGTGCATCATTACAATGCCCTCAGTAACTATGTGAACACTCTGAAGCCCGGCTCTGTGACATCGGCGCAGGTTGATGAATTGTCGGCGAAGAGCACTGCCGTGATCATCGAACTGTCGAACATCATGCGCAGTGCCCAGGGTGCGCAGCAGGAGGTGGCCGAATATTTTTATAATATGGCCATTAATGAATATGGTTTCGCTTTTGGCGTTGCCGGGCGATTGCAGGATTCCTATACTCAACTGCGCAGGATAGAGCGGTATATGTCCGGACAGACCCCTGCATCATTCCCCAAAAAATACCTGTTCGAAGGAAAAAACTACGTAGTAAAGTGGGAGAACTTCGCGCCTACACAGATGAAATATTTTGCCGGCATGGCAGAACTCTGCTACGATCAGAAAAAATATGAGGAGGTATTTGAATGGGTGCGCAAAACGGTTGCCGTGCAGTATGCGACCGATTCTCCGGACGGCAGGAACTGGTACGTTTATATAGCTTACACCAAATACCTGGAAGCCGCTTCTGCCCTGGACCGGTATCCTGACGACGCCATGGAAGTGGCGATCGCCTTCCTGGAAACGTATGGCGGATTGAGCAGTGAATATAAAAAGACCGTTGCCGACAACAATTACAAGACCAACCGCACCGGCTATCAGTTCCTGATGGAGATCCGCACACAGCGCCCGGAGCTCACCAACGGCAACACCTGGTATCGCGCCGCAAAAGCGCTGCAACTCTGCGGTGATGCTGCGAACGCCTCCACCTGTTTTCAGTATGCCATTGATGCGCAATATTCTGATTATATATTCTTCCAGGATGTATACCAGCATGCGCGCAACACATCGAATAACACGCTCGGGCAAAATGCCTGCGCCTGGGAGGAGAACCTGATCAATACCAGTGATTGCGCTGCGTGGAGAACAATGGCTGCCAACTGGCAAAGTTTCGGGAACTACGAGCGGGCAAATGCAGCAGCCGCGCGCGCAGAGGACTGTGAGGAACTGGCAGCAGCACAGCAGGCTGCATGGGAAAAAGAACAGCGCAAACAGGAACGCGCCGCCGAACGCAATTTCAGTGCCTATGTCGGCTTTTACCCCATTCCGCTGCTCACCCTGGATAACGACTACCGCGATTATGGCGGTGTGGTAGGATTTGGCATCGGCAAGGTGGGTGTTCAGGCGAGCTACAAAATGATCAACCGCAATCTGGTGGTGTTCGATGACCTGTTCTGGGCGGAGGTGGATAATCCCGAAGAGCGCATCCTCTGGGATGGCTACCGCGCGCATGTGGCCTTGAAATTCGGCGATCGGGGTGATGGCGATGAAAGCTTTTTTGTCGGTCCGCTGGTAGAGGTCGTCCAGAAAAATTTTACACCAATTAAAAGCACTGTCTTCAACGGCACCAATATGAATTACCTGACCGATGCGGTGTTCGAGCCACAGGAAACCAGCTATAACCTCTACCTCAACTACGGCGCGCATATCGAAGAGAACCATTTTATGTTCGAGTACTTCTTCGGCATTGGTGCCACCCGCAGCACCTTTGATCTGGGCAATGATCTCTTTAACCGTAATGATCATGCTTTTGGCAATACCCTGCTCGAATACAGAAAAGCCGAGCGCTGGGGACCTATCGTGCGCATGGGTGTGACCATGGGGTTGTCGACTAAAAATTAAACCATTCAATCAGATATATGCAAATTAGACTTACATTATTGTGCTTGTTACCTTTTATTGCATTCGCACAAAAACCTTCTGCCGGACTGTTCACCTTTTCCGGCGGGTATGCCAATTATGATGTCAGCAGCTGGTCTGTTTTCATGCCTTCCCCGGCGCTCGAACTGATCAATGACGGTTTCAGCTACGGCTTTGGCTTCGATGCCGTGAAAGGACGCACGGTGTTCGGGATATCGACACAGAATTATATTCAACCCAAATATGCTGTGGATACTTTTGCCATTCAGTTTACCAATAGCGATGTAAAACTGGATCTCGGCTATGCGATGGTGTTGCGCGACCGCTTCCTGATGGCACCTATCCTTGGACTGGGCGGTGGCAGTGACCATATTACTATATATAACACCGAACCCGCCACAGCCGCAACAGTGGCTGCTGACCCGGGACGTGAGATCAACCTCTTACAGGGCAAAGCCTGTGCGGATATCAGCCTCCAGATGCACTGGCTGCTGGGCCAACCCGCCAGCGGCGAAGACAATGAGGGTTTCTCCCTGGGTCTGCAATTAGGTTATGCCGCACATTATGCCATCGGCAATTGGCGATATGCCGAATCCAGCATCACCGATGGCCCCGACGGCTTCCGGCAGATGTATTATGCCAGACTGTCGCTGGGCATCATGAGTACCGACCTCGGCAGAGGTAATGCGCCTGATGAAAACATGCAGTAAAATATTCTGCGCCTGCGTACATTTGCCTTTGTAACAGCCTCCTTAGCTCAGTTGGTAGAGCAGTTCATTCGTAATGAACGGGTCGCCGGTTCGAGTCCGGTGGGAGGCTCGGGGGTGAGTGGTGAATGGTGAGTGGTGAGTGAGTTATTTGAGGTTCGTGAATAGCGAAAAAATATTTGCCTTATTATTTTATTTCTTCAAAGTGTTTGTTGAGTACAGGTATATGTAACTGTGGTTGAGGAACCGTTGTGGTTTCTAATATTTCATATAAGTGCACCGTATATAAATGTGATGCTTGCTTACCATATGCTCATTCTTGGCAAGGCAAGTTCACTCCTCCACAACATTACCCTGATAGATCATAACACGCTCAAGGCGTATCCCATCCGCCGGTGAACCCGAAGAATAGATTCAGGTACGGTGCTGAAATATCCATATTGTCCATGCCGGACACGTAACCGCCGCTGTGCGACCATTCATCCATGGTGATACCATAGGTATAACCGGTCTGAATACCAATGGTGAACCCGCCGCCTGCACCGGTACGCAATTGCGGAAAAATGTAGACATGCGCACCGATATCGGCCATGAGCACACTATTGCTGATCGACAGATGATATCCGGGGTCGTCCTGCACCTCTTCCAATGTGAGGTCCTGGTCAAATATGATATCCATGCCATAACCGCCACCGCCAAAACCGAACATCGGCACGATGCGGACATGTGAACTGCTCAGCGCGATATAACCCAGATTCGCCACTCCGAAAGCACCGGCGGCGTAATAGGTGTAGGGTTCGTGGATCTGTATCTCTCCCATCATCGTGTATCCCGTGCCGCCGATCACCCAGCGGCCGACTGAACCGAACCCCATTCCGCCCATGACCAGCTGGTCATCCGACAGCATCGGCGAACCGTTGGGCAACAGCGCCTGTAAAGGGCCGATATTCTGTGCGGCATAGCCCATGGTGAACCCGCCTCCGGCAAAATGTATATCGTCGGACCCCTGACCAAATGCCCTAAACAGGGCTACCATGGAGATGGTCAGCATCAAGAGCATCCTTTTCATAACAGGTGTATTTGAACAATGCAGTATACCATCAAATAACACCCGAAAACAAGGACTATACTCACCTCCGGGGTAGATCTTTCCAGTCACCGGGCAATAGGAACGGTCTAATCAAAAAAAAAATACGATTTTCTAACTATCTGATTTACAATGCATTAATCGAATTTTAAAGAAATTTAACACCTAGAACCAGTATAAACATGATACTAGGTATTGCATAATACCATTCCATGCCATACCTTTGCTGCATGAACATCGAAAATGCTCAGGCCCAAATGCGAAAAGGTGTACTGGAGTATTGCATCCTGGCCATCATCAGCGAGGGGGAGATCTACCCCACTGATGTGATCAACCGGCTCAAGGAAAGCAACCTGCTGGTAGCGGAAGGAACAGTCTATCCGTTGCTCAACAGGCTCAAGACCATGGAACTCCTGAACTATAAATGGGTGGAAAGTAATTCAGGTCCACCCCGCAAGTATTATCAGTTGACTGATAAAGGCCGACAATTCCTCACCGAACTGAATAAAACCTGGCACGAACTGGCGCATGCCGTTGCCATTAACACGCAAAACCTCAACATCCCACAACAATGAACAAGTTACTTTTTGTAAATATCGGCGGTGTCGTTTTCCAGATCGACGAAACGGCGTATCGCAAACTCGACAATTATCTGAACAGCATCCGTCGCAAGTATGCCAACACGGCTGAAGGCGATGAGATCATTCAGGATATTGAGAACAGAATAGCAGAACTCTTCACAGCCGCCGTAGGCGAACGCGGTGCCATCATGGACACCAATGTAGATGAGATCATCAGCATCATGGGCGCACCGGAAGATTATGAAGAGGTGGCTTTCGACCCACAGTCAGGTCCGCAGCAGGCCCGCTCCGAAGCTCCGCGTCATTCTGCCACACGTTTCTATCGCGACAAGGATAATAATGTATTAGGCGGTGTATGCGCCGGCCTTGCAGCGAAATTTGATATCGATGCGCTGTGGATACGTCTGCTCTTCCTGGTGGCCTTCTTCTTCGCCGGAACAGGATTCCTGTTGTATATCGTTCTGTGGATCATCATACCTGAAGCGAAGACCACCGCGGAAAAACTGGAGATGCGCGGCGAAAAGGTAGACATCAACAATATTGAACGCACCGTACGCGATGGCGCCAAACAATTCGGCACCAAGATGAATGCCTTTGGTGAAGAGGTGAAATCCACCTTCTCGAAAGAGAACATGGATAAAACGCGCCGCAATACCGGTGATTTCATCGAAAGCGCGGTGGAGACACTGAAACCCGCCGTGCAGTGGATCGCAAAAGCCTTCTCCCTGTTCGTACTGATCCTGTGCCTCGTGATCGTGGTCACCCTGACGGTGCAGATCGTATCCAACTGGGGTAGCAACTTCACCGATATCGAATTCTTCGGCAACCACATCACCGAAGGCGGCAATCAGGCGTGGATACTGGTAAGCTGTGCACTGGCCCTGGTGATCATCCCGCTGGTAGGCCTGATGATATCCTCCATCAAATACCTGCTCGGTATCCGTCGTAAAACGCGTTTCATCAGCGCCGGATTAACCGGATTGTGGACCATCGCCCTGATCGCCGTTATCTACATTGGCGTCACCATCGGACGCAATTTCCAGCACGAAGCGAATGTAAGCTCACGCTTCCCTATTGCACAGCCGGCCAATGAGACCCTGCACCTGCAATTAGAGGAAACCGACTTCGAATGGCCTTTCATCCGCAAAAAAGCGGACATGAAATCCTTTAAAAAGGACCATAACATGATCGAGCTGAGCGAGGAAGACAGCCTGGTGTTCCGACAGATCGAGATCTCCTTCGAGCGCAGCGCCGACACGAACTTCGTGGTGCTGGTGAATAAACTCGCCCGCGGCTTTGACCGCAGCGATGCCAAGGCCAACGCCGAGCGATTCGAATATACACTCACGCAAACGGGCGACTCCGTGCTGCATATCCCCTCACTGATCCGCCTCGCCGATAAAGAACCGTGGCGCGAACAGGAAGTGGAGATACTGGTACGGGTACCGGTAGATAAATTCATCACCATCGACAAGAACCTCGATTTCTACATCGACGACAACGAATACACTGCCGATCTGAAGGACATCGAAATGTTCGGCAACCGACTGAAAATGACCCCGGTGGGATTGAGGCCGGTGTGGTGAGTGGTGAGTGGTGAGTGGTGAAAATATGTATATTGAATTAAATTCTCAATAATTACGTTAACTGTACAGTCAATAATGTAAATATCACTAAGCATCCGCTGCGGCGGACACAATAGAAAATCAGCACATTAAAAAACCTCCACTATGCAAGTAAGTCCCGCCCATTGGCATCTCCTGTTCAACCACTTTCCGATCATTTTAGTGATGACCGGTGCTTTATTCCTGATCATCGGGTTGATCCTGAAAAAAGATCATATCAAATCCACTGCCCTGCTGATCGTCATCCTTTCCGGGCTGACGGCCATGTTGGCGAATGCGACCGGCGAGGGTGCCGAGGAACAGGTGGAAGGCATTCCCGGCGTTTCGCACAATGCCATTGAAGTGCATGAGGACGCTGCCGGGACAGGACTCACCATTATTCTGATCACCGGTGCCATTGCACTGATCAGTGCTTTTGTATTCCACAAGAATAAAAAGACCGGTCACGTATTCGTGCTCATCACGCTCGTGGGTGCCCTTGCCAGCTCAGGCTTTATGGGTTATGTAGGGCTTACCGGCGGCGAGATACGACACAGTGAGATACGCGGTGATTTCGGAAGAAGTACCGCTGCCGATACCGGGGGAAATACCATTTTTCAGGGTGAGGGTAGTGAGGAGGAGCATGAGGAGTGAGGGGGTGAGTGGGTGAGTGGGTGAGTGGGTGAGTGATGAGGGGTGGGTAGGGGGTAGAGAGTGGAGAGTTGAGAGGGAGTGGAGGATCAAATGAAGAAGAGG
>DAIMYJ010000047.1:0-8925 GCA_036734545.1 Chitinophagales bacterium | reverse complement strand
TTTTTTTTTTTTTTGTTTTTTTGGTTTTTTTTTGTTTTTTGTTTAGGGTGTTTTGTTGTTTTTTTTGTGTTTTGGGTTGTTGGATGTGTTGTGAGTGGTGAGTGGTGAGTGGTGAGTGGTGCGTAGCTGTATACATGAGAGCACGGAAGCAATAATGCCATTAACTTCCATAAGTTAAGCTCCCTCCCCTTGTTTCCCGACCGAAGAGAGGAATACAAGGAGAGGGCCGGGGTGAGGTTCAAATGCAGTGAGTGGCGAGGGTCTTTTCGATAAATGGCCCTGTATTTACCGTATTTAATGTGTCTTTATCTCGACACCTCCCGATAGCTATCGGGACTCGATATTCGCTACCAAAACCAAACCGCAGGATCAGATCGACTTTTGCCCAATCATCGCTGACTCTTCAATAGGGTGTAGAGTGTTCCTGTGTTATTCAGCTGTTTGATCAGGGTGCTGAGATATTTCGCATCTGCAGAGATGCTTTTCATGCCGTTGTTGAGATAGGTGAGCTCGCGGCTGTTCACCAGGAAGAGTGAGCTCTCGCCCATCGAGAATTTAGTTTCCTCGGCATCCAGCAATATGCCTGAATTATCCCGGAGGGAGCGATACAATATGCGTTGCGCATCCCAGGTTTGCATTTCCTGCTCCAATATACCGGCCTTTACCTGCAGGCTGTTCAGCGTATAAGCCCGATCCAGTTGCACCTCCTGCAACTTGAGTCCTACCAGCTGCAAAGCCGCGCGTTCCTGGCGAAGGAAAAGCGGATAGCTGAATGACAATCCGAACTGATAATTCGATGTTTCCAGTTCATCCAGAATACTATTTGACGGCGGATTCAATACATTGTATTGCACCGCCAATTTCGGTAACAGGTACTGCTGTTTCATACGGCGGTCGAGTTGCAGACTGCCGGTCTTGAATTGATAATCCAGCATCCTCGGATGCTCAGCCCAATTCTGGTCGAAGCGCACCGTCGTAAGCCAATCGAGCGAGTCGAGCGGTTCAGGTGTTTGGGTCTCACTCAGTCGAAGGGGTTTGAGGTCCTTGTCCCACAGATACGCATTCACCTGATTGAGTGCATAGATGTAATACACGAATGCCTCATTGAACGCACCGGTGCGATCCTGTAATTGCATAAAGGCCTCCAGTGTATCGATAGCAGGGATATCACCCTGTTGATAGAGGATAACGGTATTGGCATAACGTATCTGCGCCGTTTCGATAAAGGTCCGTTGCAGTTCCATCACGGCATAGCTGCGCGACCAGTTGATATAATCCTGCATGGCCTCGTGGAACAGATCGTTCATGCGGAGGACCAGCTCGTTGGCGTTGGCATCCTGCATCAATTTCGCCTGTGCGATATCGATCTGCCGGCGGTTGTTCCAGAATCCGCTGAGTACATCCATTTTCACACCGGCTTTGATGAGTCCTTCTTCAGGCAGGGTTTCGCTCGGATCAAGAAAATCTCCGCTGTTCTGCATGTGTCCGATATACGCATCGATACCGCCCCATAGCGGAATGTACAGGTTCGAATTCCATTGCCTGTAATACAACTTATCGGCATATTCTTTTTGCTCGATCTCCGATTCCACATACGGATCAAATGCGCCGCGCGCCATGCGCAATTCGGCATCAGCAGCATCGTTCAGCAGAGCCGCCTGTTTGGCCAGCGGGTGATACACTTCTATGGTCTGCAGCAGATCGCGCAGGGTAAATGTTTGCGCGTGTGCCGACATACCTGTCCACCACAGCAAACTCAAACACGCGATCAAACGGGATCTGGTCATTTCTTTTCAGTAGTTGTGGCCGGCTGATAAAAATTCGGCGGGAAACCGTTGAGTCGTCGCCATGCTTCATACCAGGCCGGCACGTCGTTCAGCAACACGTACGCCTGTGTTCCGGCGCCGATGCGTATCTGCTCGGGCCATGTCTTTTGGTCTTCCGACGGAAAAACAATGATGCGATATAAACCATTATCACCGATATACTGATCGATGGCTGTCACCTTTCCCGTGAACACACCAAAGGAAGCATCGGGCCATCCGGAAAATACGATGGAAGGTATACCGTCGAAAAACAACTGCACTTCCTGCCCTTTTTGTATCAGGGGCAGATCGGTAGGCGAAACGAACAACTCTACGGCAAGATCGTAGGTTGCCGGCATCACGGTGAGGAGCTGTTCTTCTTCCCTTACGATACCGCCCACACCCTGCTGAATGATGCGTGTTACATAACCATCCTGATCGGCAGTGATCACATACATGCCGCTGCGGATCTTGAGGTTGGTGAATTCATTTTCCAGTTTAGCGATGGTGGCATCCGTATCATAGAAGCCCGACATGGTACCGAACTGTTCTGACTGCGCTTTCAATATTTTCTCCCTGTATTCCTGATCGATGGACAGCAGCTCTACATAGGCATTGGTGAGTGCGGCTTTGCTGCTGAGGTATGCGCTTTCGGTGCCCATGCGTTTGGCTTGTGCATCCTGCAGCTTCTGCTTTTTCTCCTCCCACTCGGTGAGTGATTTCAAACCCTGCTGATACAATTCATCTGTCCGCTTGAATTGTTTCTGCGCAATGCCCAACTGCGATTCGGCAGCAGACAGATCGAGACTGTCGGCCTGCACCTTCAATTTCGCCTGCTCCACATAGTTGCGCGCCTGCGACAGCTTG
This sequence comes from Chitinophagales bacterium, assembly GCA_036734545.1. Lineage (GTDB taxonomy): Bacteria > Bacteroidota > Bacteroidia > Chitinophagales > BACL12 > UBA7236. The sequence continues at coordinate 6,253 of DAIMYJ010000047.1, read as the reverse complement.
AGTTCACGCACCTGCACGAGCGTTTGCGACTGATCTTCGAGCGCTCCTGCTTTTTCGGCATAGGATTGTGCCGACTGGATCTTGGCATCCATCTGTGCGCGGGTACGCTCTAGTAATTCGGGGTCGATATATTTTTCTTTTACCTCCGAGATCACGAGGAGGGTGTCACCGGTGCGCACGAAATCCCCTTCCTTCACATACCATTGTTCGATCTTGCCGGCGATCAGGCTTTGCACCACCTGCGGACGCTGCGAGGGGTTGCGGCCGATCACACTGCCCTTGGCGCGGATGTTCTGCGTCCACGGCAGGAAGAGCGCGCCGGCGATGAGCAACAGGAGGCCGACGACCAGATTCCTGACCACCTTGGATTTTGTATGATCGGCAACCAGTGTGAAGGCGCGATAGCGTAGCGCATCCACATAAACGGGTTTATCTGATGAGCTGATGTTCTTCATAGTGCTCATGCCTGATTAGAATTAGTGCGAATAGATTCAATACGGCCATTTCTCATGAAAATGACCCTGTCATATTTATCGTAATGCAAGGGATTATTGCTCACGGCCACGAGCGTCCACGGCGCCTGTTTACTCAGGAAGCGATCGCGGATATCATCACGGGTTGCTTTATCGATGCGGCCCATGCCGTCTTCAAAGAGGATGAGTCGCGGCTCCTTGGCGAGGCAACGCGCGAGTTTGATCTTCATGCGGATGCTCTTGGTGAGACGTTTGTCCTCGGTCATCAGTTCGGTGTCGAGGCCTTTGGGCAGGCTGCGCACAAAATCCGTTAAGGCCACCTGATCGAGGATGCGCATCAGCGCTTCGTCGGACATAGGTTTGGAAAGCGTGATATTTTGGCGCACGGTGTGACGGAACACTTCAGTTTTGGAGATATTCTCGGCGATCATCTCGCGTACACCATTCAGCTGCATGTGGCGCAGATCGATACCGTTGAAACGTATCGTTCCTGTATAATCCTGATAGAAAGTAGCGAGCAGGTAGAGCAACAGACTCTTGCCTGTTCCCTGCTCACCTGCGATACACACCTTCTCACCGGGCGCTATCTGCAGGTTGATATTGTTCAGTGCGAAGTCCGCATTGTCTTCGAACCGGTACGACACATCGCGCATTTCGATCGCAAGGCCCTTTTCGTTCGGCAAGTTTTTCTCCCCCTGTTCTTCCGTTTCGATGGACGTAACTTCACTCACTTTCTCCACAGCCACCAGGGTGTCGTAAATATGTTCCACGGAAAGCATGATCTTTTCCAGTGAGGCGATGATGGTAAGAATGGTGATCTCAGCCGCTACGAACTGGCCGATATTGATACGCTGCTCGATCACCAGTAATCCGCCGAGCACCAGCAGCATAGCAGTTACCAGTACCTTATACCAGATCAAGCCGCGGTATTGTTTCATCAATACATTGAAATGGTTCACCCTGGCCTGCAGATAGTTGCCGGAGATCCTGTCGATCTTATCCAGGAACATGGCATTATCCGGTGCCAGTTTCATGGTTTCCAGCGAACGGGCACCCTCTTCTACCCAAGCCACCGTCTCATATTTATATTCTGATTCTTCCTTGCTGGTGGATATACCTTTTTTAAAGGTTGACCGGAAAAGAACAAAGAAGTATAAAACCGACACCAGTGATACCAGCATGAACTGATTATCATATATGGCCAGCAGGATCAACCCGAAAATTACCTGTGTGGAGGCGATGGAAAAATCGATGAGCACCTTGGCCAGTTTGCCCTGTATGGTGAGGATATCGAAAAAACGGTTCACCACTTCCGGTGCGTACTTCGCATCGATGGATTCCATTTTCCATTTCGGCATCAGCGTACCCACTTCGAAAACCGAGTGCAGGTAGATCTTCTGCCGCAGGTTCTCCACGATGCGGATCTGGTACACCTGTACGTGGTAAGCGATGGCCACCCCTACCAGCACACAGGCGATCATCACGATCCAGGAGGTCGTGACCTGGTTGGTCATCAGGAAGTTGGTGATGGTTTGAATACCCAGCGGTATGGAAAGCATGATCAGGCCGTTGAAAAAGGCCAGTACATAGATGCTGTACAGGTCCTTTTTGTGCGGTTTCAGCATCAGCCAGAGCTTGCCAAATGCACCCGGAGCGGGGTTCTGGGCGGGGTTTTCGGGCATTTTGATAGTATTATTAGCTAACTTAACAGTATTACTATCATTTGGTTCACTCTTCAGTGAATTTTTCACTCAAAAGGCGAATTAGGCCCTCCGGCAGCCTGCCTGCACGGGTGGGGGCATGGGCCCTGCCCGGCCGGGTGAAGCCAGAAGACGTGCTGAACCCCGGGGTCGGTCAGCGGTTCAGTGTTCCGCTGATGATGTAGGAGCCGTCTTGCGGGTCACCTACATTGTCCCAGGTCCAGGTCATGTCCACTGCTATCTCATCTGCACCGGTAAAGTTACATCCGTTCCACATCATAAAGGTGGTCTCCTGGCCAAATGGCGTATCATGCACGGTAGAAATGGTTCCGGTGATCTCCCCGGTGTTGCCTACTGTAAGATTGCCGGAGATAGAAATGTAATCCGGGCTCGGTTCCATGGATATCAGTGTGCCGTCATCCCGAAAAGTGAACGATACGTACATGACGGAATCCACGCCATCCATGATCCCACCGATGAAGAGGATATCAAGGTCGCCCGACCAGGTGCCCGAAAGATCACCTGTCCGGTAAGTTGTGTCCGGAGTATCCTCTTCCGTGCAGGATGCACCCAATGCAAACATCACCCACAACAGGGCTGTTATTTTCAGCAATTTCATACGTATGGATTTTACTTGAACAATAGCTGCCATCCAGCGGTGTGATCCGGGCGATGAAAGCATCGCCGGCACCGCCGTGCAGGTTCTCCAAATTATCTCTCCCTCAGTGTATAAAGCGTGACCTTCATCACGGCGCGACAAAACTTAAGTCAATGCGATATGGGTGCGATGGGTTTGTTACACGGCGGTGTTGAGCGTACCTGTGCCGCCCGGCTTGTTACAGCAGATGATACATGCCCGTAAACAGGCATTCGAAGATCATTAAATACCTAACTCGACCTGGAAGGTTCCGGTCCAGTTCGATTCGGCTGCCTCATCAGTGGTGAGGTTGTCGCTGATATTGTAGAACACCTGTGCCTGCAGTTTTACGCGGTGTTTGCGCAGATACTTGGTCACCACCATCCCCATTTCCTGTCTTTGCAGCTGCGATGCGCGCACTTCTGTAAAGGGTGTGATGATGGAATACCTGGCGGCTATTTCGTAATTGTTCTTAAAGACATAGCTGGTTTGCATGGTGGTACCTTCTCCGGTATAGATCACGCGTGTTTCACCTTCTTCATTGGTGGTGATGGGTGTATCTGAGCGGCGGTTCAGGTACTCGGCTGCGAAGGCAAATCCCCGGTATTTGAACAGCACATCGGCGATCACCGATGAGAGGTCGGCGGGCGCATACAGATCGCGGCCGAGGGTTCCGGCGGTGCGCTGGGCATTTTCATTGATGTGATAGCCGCCGGCAAGGCTGAGCTTGGGTTTCGGTTCGCGTTCGAGGTCGCCTTCAAAGTAGTCGCCCCGCCGCGTGAACTTCCCGAATGGCAGCAGTTCCACGCGGCCGGTGTAGGCCAAACCGGCGTCGGAATTCACGGAATTTCGGCCCTCGCCGGAGGAAACAGCACCCCGCAGCACAAAAGCCATAGGCCCTACCTGATTCTGGTATACCCCCTGAAAACCAAAATCACGATCGATATTGAAAGTGGCATTCACGATACTGCGGTCGGCAAACTGCAGATCACCGGATGATACCACACGCTGACGGTTACCGGGCAATTTGCCCTGGCCAAAATTGAGGGAGAAATGCTCGGTCCACTGATAGTAGACCATGGCATCGCGCAACACGTTGGGACTGGAGTTGACAGCAGAATTATCATTGTCGACCCAATCCATATCACCACGCGAGAACGACAGCTGCACCATATAGGTCAGTCGCGGATCCAGCATAAAGCCATCCCACCGCAGACGCATCCTGCGCACGCGCGCTTCGATGGTCTCGGCACTCAGATCACTTTCAGACACCGTGGTATACGCGGCACGGCTCTGCATGCGAAAGCGCATTTGCATGGAAAAAGTGCTGTCGGGATGCGTGAATACGATACCGCTGTTATTGAATTGAACAGGTGGGGTCTGACCAAAAACAGTCAGCGCAGAAAAAAGTATCGCTGCGAGGAAGAAATTGCGTAAGTGCATAGTGGTTATTTGTCGGGTGTGTCCGGAATCTCTTTATGCAATGCAGAAGCAAAACATGTTAAATCCACGTAAAGATGATATTCAATTATCATTCTTTTAGCATGGATTCGTCACACCCTGTTCAAAACCTTATGCAGATAGGTCATGGTGATGCGTGCACCGGTATGCGGCGCGATCAGTACAGAAGAAGCAGATATTCCGTAAGGGTCAATGCAGTATCACCCGCTCGGCATACCGTGAGCCGTCGGGGAGTTGTATATCCAGCAGATACATACCTGCCGGAAGCGACTCAACCGATAACACCGCATAGGATCCCGCCGTGGGTGTTGCTGTGGTGCTGATGACGGTCTGTCCCTGCGTACTGGTAAGTGACAGCAGTGCACCGCTCATATCCACGTTACTCCTGATGTAGATACGATCATTTGCGGGGTTAGGGAAAATGACCATTTCCTCCCCCGGAACAGAGATATCTGCCGTTGCCGTCGGGAGGTTCAGTCCGGTGGTATCATCCACATAGAAATAGAATACGATCATCATTTCGTCTTCGCTGGTGAATCCGAAGTTGACCGTTTCGGGTGTATTGTTCACCCATTCGGCTTCGTAGATGATGCCGTCTTCCCACTTGATGGGCTTGAAGCTTTCCCAATAGCGGATGGGCGGATGCTGGTAATCGTAGATCTCGTCGAGACATCCGGGGATACCATTGGTGGCATAGCAGGAAGCGTCGAAGATATGTTCGCCTTTATCGCCATCGGGTGTGCGCAGATACACATCGAAATCGGTGCTGAGCTGATGTGCATGCGTGCTGATGCCCCACACAAAAAGTTTGTCATCGCCATGGCCGTTCTCGAAAGCCGATGCCTCATCGGTGTAAGGCAATCCGTTGGCGGGAATGGAAAAACTCTGGTTGCTGATGAGCACGCTGTACATGGTTTGCACCGCGGTGCCTACGGGTTGTGTATACACATTGAGATAGGCTTCGCAGGCGAGCGGTTTATCTGACGAGTAATTGATATAATGCGAGTTCAGGTTGAGCACGGTGCCCTCGAGCCAGAGGAATGCGGTGCCTTCGGGGAGGATGATGCTATCGGGATACTGGTGTGCGGTAACGAGGTCGATACCCACGAAATCAGGTCCTTCGTGCAGGCCGGGTTCTGTGGCCGCTTCTACCGCGGGATTGATGAATTTATACGTGATGAAGTGGTGCGAATAGGGGCCCATGTAAGTATCGAGACGCTTGATCTCGCGTGATTCGGGCAGGGGTACCGGATACTTGGTGAAATATTCATTCTCGGTATCGGGCCAGAGGAAAAAGGGGCCGAAGTGCACCTGGAAACCATCTTCCGGTGCCGGCGGTGCGGGTGGTGAGGGCATGCTCTGGATGCCATCGTTATCGTAAAAGGCGTTGATGAGTTCGATATCCACGATGGTATCGCTCTCCTGCGCGCCATACAACACCCACTGGCGTACGAGCTCGATATCCTTGTTGTTGAGCGGTGCAGCTCCCTGCGGACAGGGCATGCCTTCACCGGCCTGCAGGTTCACATCCAGCGCCAGGCTGTTGTTGATCTTGCTGAACAGAAAACTGCGGTACGGATCGCCCGGAAACACGCGCTGATAGCCTCTTCCGGCCGATACGGCGTTGGCAGGCACTACGCCCACCAGGGCATCATACACCTCAGACGCGGATACCGAAAGGTCGAGTCCGCTCTCATGCCCTGCGGTGTGACAGGAACCGCAATTCGTTTGCAACACGCTGTATACCGCCTCCCAGGTAGTAGCCTGAGCAGACAGTGTTTGGCCGAGGAGAATGCCACATGCAGCGATCAAAAGTCTTTTCATAGTTGTGGATTGGGATACGAAAATAATGAAAGATGGGGAATGAGGGGGGGTGAGTGGGTGAGTGGTTAAGGGAGGGTGGGGGAGAGAGGGGGACGCAAAAGGAAGAAGCAGGGAGTGGAGAGATTGGTGAGAGCGAAGAGAGAAGGACATAAAAAATA
>DAIMYJ010000046.1:0-22848 GCA_036734545.1 Chitinophagales bacterium | reverse complement strand
TGACGCATCCCTAATGTTTGACGCTATGCGCGAGAAAGGGCGCAGACCGGTATAGCGGGTAATATATTGCCACATACATTTCTTGGTGATAGGTATTGTATTCATCCTGCGCCTGCTCTCGCTTGCTGTTTTGCCAAGAAGTCAATGCCGGTGCGCGTCTGCACATAAGGGCTGCTGTCATCGCCTGCTAAGGCCCAACATGGGTCTCATCAGTTGACTTTTGATGGAACAGTTGATAATGTTCTCATATCGAATGAAAGCAAAACGATTCGAATTACACTACGAAGCGATGCATGTCTTCTCAGGGTCGGGCATTAGCGGGTGGCGGCAGTAGCCCTTATACGCGACCACCCACCGGGATGCTGTGACTGAATGAAAAAGTAAAGCGGGAGCAGGCGAAGGATGCAATATTCATCTTTCAAGAACCATTTCATTGTGGCATACGCGGCTGCTACCTACCGGGCAGCGCCCTTTCCCGCGGTGCGGTGGCGCGTATTAGGGATACGCCGCTACACGCGACAGCCCGTGTCCCGAGTACTCGGGATTGGCTCCACCTTTTCATCAAGGAAAAGGTGGAAATTACATTTCGAAGGATGATGCCGTACTTTGAATTGCGATCATATCGTAGCTAAAGACTAATTAGGAAAACAATTCCAATTCATCACAAAAGCACCTTTGGCGTCTTTACTTCGTCTTGAAAACACTAAAGCAACCTGTTTATGGGATGTGTGCCAAGCAAATCAGAGAAGATCCGACCCGATTTCTTCGGGATCAGTTAACCACCAGTGAATTAATTCCGCACTATCCTCACCGTACCGAAACTTTCACCGCTGATCACGCGGATCATGTACATGCCGGGTGCAGCATTGCCGTTCCAGGTATATAACAGATCGCCGGCAGGTTGTATGCCGAGGTTTTCCGCAAATACGAGTGCGCCGGTCTGGCTCCAAACTTCCACCCGCACATCTCCGGCACTCTGCAGTGTGGTCATCAGCTGCACTTCGCCATTCGTGGGATTGGGCCAGGCAGTGATGTGCTGCTCCTGTATGAGTTCGCCGTTGATACTCTGAATGATATCCGGGGTGGTCAGCCTGACGTCGGTATATAAGCGATATTCCGCCGGAGCCATGGTCATGGATGCCAGCACATCAGATACATACACACTGTCGCCACTGAAATATTCATACCACCAGCCGGTGTGCTGGAAGTTCGGACTCACATTCACGAGGTTCACATCAAAATTACCGAGCACCGTAACATTCATGGCGGCGTTGTTGAGGTTGATGCGCTTGGCAAAACCGGCTACGCTCATGGTAAAACTTTCGGTGCTGAACACATCGTAGGTGGTCTTCAACTTTATCAGCTCGCTCCATACCTGATAGATGCGCAAACGGTTGGGCACATCATAGTAATCCCAGCGCACAGGTTTGTTGCACACGCGGCAGCCGTAATCGATGCTGTAGTCATAACCGAGTTCACCGAACTGCCAGATCATTTTCGGTCCGGGAATGGTAAAGAGCAATGCGCCGGCAAGCTCCATGCGGGAGAGGGCGATGTTCAGGTTCTTTACGTTGTGATCCGGATTGGCGCTGTTGCCGAAGGTGATCATTTTATACATCAGTCGTTCCTCATCGTGGCTCTCGGCATAGGCTACCACATGCGGGTCGTTCCATCCGCGGGTCACATAGCTGGCCCAGCTGATATCATTGCCGCCGTAGCCCATGGTGCCCTGCGCATAACCGTAATTCAGGTTGCCCCAGAACATGAAACCATAGTTCGCCAGTTCCTTTTCTTCGCTGTTGTCGGCAAAGTGTTCCAGGATGAGGATGGCATCTTCTTCCGTTGCCCATAAAGTATCACCGATCTCTTTCCAGGTGGCGATGCGCTGAGCATCATACATGCCCCATGCGCCTACATCACCGAGCGTGTTGTTCTGTGTGTATCCCTTCGAGAGGTCGAAACGGTAGCCGTCGATGTTATACTCCAGCAGCCAGTGTGTGAACACGCGGTTGCGGAAAGCAATGGTGGCGGGACTCATATGATTGAAATCATATCCCACATTAAAATCGTGCGTAGGGACTTGATTAAAGTAGGGTGAGTTGATCGCCGGTGCGTTCAATTCGGCATCCCACCACATCTGCACCAGCGGGCACTGGCCGAATGCGTGGTTCAGCGCAATATCCAGGATCACTGCCATGCCATTCGCGTGTGCAGAGTCGATGAATATCTTCAGCGCTTCGGGTGTTCCGTAATATTTATCGGGTGCCAGAAAGAAACTCGGGTTATAACCCCAGCTCTCGTTCGCTTCAAACTCCATGATGGGCATGAGCTGGATGGCGGTAACGCCTAATGTTTTGAGATAGCCGAGCGTATCGGTAAGTGTCTGATAATTACGCGCTGTCAGAAAATCGCGGATCAGCAGTTCATAGATCACCAGCTTTTCTGCAGGCGCCGGCGTGAATTCCGGAATGGCCCATTCGTACTCAGGCTGTGCTGTTTGAAAAACAGATACGATGCCATCTGCCTTTCCTACCGGATAATCGATCAGGCCCGGATAGGAGGCTTCGGGAATAAATCCGTCGTTCCACGGGTCGAGAATTTTTTCGGCCAGCGGATCGGCCACATATAAGGTGCCGTCGATGAGATATTGATAGGGATATTCTTTCCCGGGCTCTAAGCCGCTGATGGTCACCCACCACGTTTCACCATCGGTATCACGCTTCATATAATACGCATCACTCAGCTCCCAGTCGCTGAATTCGCCGATAGCGAAAATATAATCCTTGAAAGGTGCATACAGCACGAGCGTAACGGTAGTTTCATCAATATAATTTACACCCTGCTGTAAACCCGCGGGCACCGCTTCCGTCACCACGGGGCCTATCACAAAATACTGAGCGGTATCATAGCGCACATCACCATCGCCCACCGCCTTCACGATGATCTCGGCGGCGCCGAATACATCTGCGGTTGCATCATAAATGATACTGCTGTCTTCCACAGCCGCTACTTCAACACCATCGATGTATAAATACATGCTGTCTACATAAGTAGCAAAAGCCTCAATATGCACCTCATCGCCGAGGTTCACGATATACGGACTATAATCCGGTGACGTGATGGCTACGTTGAGTCCGGGTGCATATACATCGGTATAAATATCAGATCCGTCTACCGCGCGTCCCACAATAGTTCCATCGGCATTGCGAAATACGAATGCCAGTTGATAGATGGTATCATCGGCAGCGGCGCCATAAAAATCCATGATGCTGGAATAGGTGATGGCGTATTTATTATCACCCAATGACGTCATCAACACTTCCGGGTCGGCAGTGCCCCAGATCCCCTGCACATATTGCCAGTCGGTGGGCGTATCGCTGTCCTGCGTGATCAATCCGGTATGTGCATATACCTGACATCCGCAATCTTCCAGCGCGCCGTTGCCTTCCGCCGCATCAAATATGATGGTCACGGGTACATCCGGTGTTGGAAATATCGGATCGGTGGTGATCACCTGTGATCGTGTAATGGCAGCCATGCACACGAAGGCTGCGAGAAGTGTATACCTGATGAACATATGGTAAAATTACTACAGTACACACTCGCAGCCAACACGGAATAAGGAATTTACCGGCGGGTGACCGTCTAAGCAAACATTCAACACGAGCTTTGCGCGGAACAGTATCCCATGATAAATGCCCAGCGCCTGCTGTTCAGCAGATAACTAACACCTGCGCGTACCGGATGCAGGATGCAGAAGCATTACCCTGCAGGTAAGTTTACCTATCGATACAGCAGACTGCGCATCACTTACATACATTTATTTTTCCTCCTCCCTCAAAATTTTTCTGTCGAGGATAAAGGGTCCGAATGGGAGAAAGGCGGCGATCACGGCGGTTGCGGTGCGTTTGAATGGCCACTCGTGTTCGATCTTGAGCTGCAGGCCGGTGATCATGTAGGAAATGAACAGCATGCCGTGTATCCAGCCGAACACATCTACCATGCCCGGTTTGCCGGCGATGTATTTCAGGGGCATCGCTATGCCGAGGAGAATGAGGAATGAAATGCCTTCGGCGATGGCCACCACGCGAAAGCGGCCGAGGGAAGTGGAATACCAGTTGGACATGGGGCAAAGGTAATGTGTTCGTGTGTGCATGTGCGCATGTGTTCGTGTTTACCCGCGTGCTTGTCTTGGCACATGTTGATCCATCGCCGTTGAAACATACTACCTTTGTTGTATGCCCGCGCCCATTTTGCTTATTACGCCGCCGTTCACGCAGCTGAATACACCGTATCCGGCTACGGCGTATCTGATGGGTTTTTTGCGGACGCGCGGTATTGATGCGGTGCAGGCTGATCTGGGTATTGACGTGACCCTGCGGCTGTTCACGCGTGAAATGTTATCGGAAGTGTTCCGCCTCGCAACAGAGGTGCCCGACACAGCCGACGACACACAGTTGATACTCGCTCAGCGCGATGCGTACTTGCATACCATAGACATGGCCATCGCTTTTCTGCAGGGCAAACAGCCGGCACTGGCCTGGCGCATCGCCGAACGCAACCTGCTGCCTGAAGGTCCGCGCTTTGCACAGCTCGACGATCTGGAGTGGGCTTTTGGCAGCATGGGTGTGCAGGACAAAGCCAAACATATCGCCACCCTCTACCTCGAAGACCTCGCCGATCTCATTCGCGACACCATTGATCCTTTTTTTGGTTTTAGCCGCTACGCGGAAAGGTTAGCGCGGTCGGCCAATACTTTTGACGAATTATATGCGGCGTTGCAGTCGCCATTGACACTCGTCGACACCCTGCTCCTGCAACACGCAGATGCTCTCCTACGGGAACACCGGCCTCCATTGGTAGCGATCACAGCGCCGTTTCCCGGAAATGTGTACGCGGCTTTTCGCTGTGCGCAATTGATCAAACAAAATTATCCGGATGTGCGTGTTGCCTTCGGCGGTGGTTTTGCCAACACCGAATTGCGCTCGCTCACCGATGTGCGTGTGTTCGAATTTTTCGATTATATCAGTCTCGACGACGGTGAAGCGCCCATCGAACGTATCTGGCAGCATGTGCATGGAAATATTTCTGACGGGTCTTTGAAACGCACGTATATTTTGCGCGCCGGCGTCGTGCAATTCATCAACGACGGCAGTTGCGCGGATATTCCCTTTGCGAACACCGGCACGCCGGATTACAGCGGATTGCCTTTGCAGGATTATATCAGCGCCATCGAGATCATCAATCCCATGCACAGTTTATGGAGCAACGGCCGGTGGAATAAACTCACCATGGCGCACGGATGCTACTGGGGAAAATGTACATTCTGCGACATCTCTCTTCCCTACATCGCCGATTACGAGCCGCTCAGCGCCGCCGTTATCGTAGACCGCATGGAAAAACTGATCGCCGACACCGGTGAGCGCGGGTTTCATTTTGTGGATGAAGCAGCTCCGCCCGCCCTGATGCGCGGCGTAGCGCTCGAGATACTGCGCAGAAAACTGGTGGTGAGCTGGTGGACCAATATCCGTTTCGAAAAAAGTTTCACGCGCGATCTGTGCATTTTGCTTAAGGCGAGCGGATGCATCGGTGTGAGCGGCGGACTGGAGGTTGCATCAGACCGATTACTCGCGCTCATACAAAAAGGCGTGACGATTGAACAGGTAACGCACGTGCTCCGCAATTTTACCGAAGCCGGCATCATGGTGCATGCCTATCTCATGTACGGTTTCCCCACACAGACCGATCAGGAAACGGTTGACAGCTTAGAGGTGGTGCGACAGCTCTTCGACAGCGGCGTACTGCAATCCGGCTTCTGGCATCGCTTCGCGATGACCGCACACAGTCCCGTAGGCCTGCAACCCGAAGCCTTTCATGTAGAAGCCCATCGCGCAGCGGACATCCGCTTTGCCGACAACGACATAGAATTTACCGATCCTGCGGGCGGACAACATGAAGCATTTTCGGAAGGTCTGCGCATCAGCTTGTATAATTACATGCAGGGTGCAGGATTGGATATGCCGCTGCAGGAATGGTTCGGTCACCGGATACCCGCAACAACGGTCGCACCCGATCACATCGAAAGTTTATTGAACGACACGCCGTTCACACTCCCCAAATCCACGCAGCGTGTACTCTTCCTCGGCACCATACTGAACGCCGTCACCAAAACACGTACGAAACGCGGACAAACATTTTCCGAAACCACCCTCGACATCCTGCACAACCGCGAGCGTCAAAAACTCACGCTGTCACAATCACACGCCTCCTGGCTCCAGGCCATGCTGCCCTTGCTCACCCCTGATCTGCCACCCATGACATTCGGTGCGCTCAAAGAAAATTTCGAAGCAAGTGGTTTGGGTGAATGGGAAATGTGGTGGGTGAATGCGGGTGTGGGAGAGGTGTGTGTTGTGCTTTAAATGAAAGTTCTCTCTGCTCACGAGGGACTCTGACCCCGCTTACCGAATAATACGCGTCTCCGGCTCGAAAAAACGGGTGTAATGCGCCACCTCCATCACCCCTTGTCGCCCCGTATAATAATACCCCGCGCTCGAAAACCGGTAATCCTCCGGCCGCACCGCCAGCTTCCACTTTTCCTGCAGGGGATTATGATGGATATACTCGAGCTTTTGCTGTAAAAAGCCAGCAGTGATCACCTCCTTATAATGATAGCCATCCTCCCACACTTTATACTTCTGCCGCTTTTTATGATAAGCCAGCATCAGCGCATGCACGGGATCTTCCATCAGTAATAATTGCCTGATCGCTGCAGATGAGTAGGTTTTGAAACTATGCATATACCGGATCAATCTTTCCTTGTCGGCAATGCGCAGCACAATATGCACATGATTGGGCATGATCACATAACCGAGCATATCGGCATCATGCAGGGCGTTGCAGTTCAGCAGGGTGTTGCACAATATCTCGCGTGCGCGCACCGATTCAAAATAATGATTGTGCTGCCTGCACATCGTAGTGATGAAATAACAGTTCTTGGGTTCATTCAGGGACATAACAATTTTTTGACTAAAAAAACATTTGCCCTTTATGAATAAAAATAATTGAGCGACTTTGTAAGCGGTTAATGCACTTTTTTGTGGTTAGAACACAGCAGGTTAAGAATCCGGCAATTGATACCGGCAATAAAAAAGCGCCGCTTCTGTGCGAAGCGGCGCTTACATATCAGGGAGAGAATTATTTTGATTTTATCTCATCCACGAAGAGAGTCCATCCGCAGTTGCGGCATTCCTCATCCTCCTTGGGCCAGCAGCCTGAACCGCCGATGGAGTTACTGGCATACATGATCTTCATCGTGGTAGATTTACCCGGCTTCAGCTTTACATTATAGTAAATGGTTTTGCCGGATGCGTCGGTATACAAATTATTGGCACGAAACTCGATCGCCTGGGTCGATGAGGTGTTGGTCACCTCCATTTCATAATGACACACGCGCATCATCCTTTTCTTGAAGTGTATCCTGAATTGCACGGGAACGGCTTCAACATTATTCTCGACCATCTTGTCGGAACGCAGAGACGCGGTTACGGGCTGAGACCATTCCGTCATATCGGTCTGGAGGTTCATAGTTTCGGAAAGCACGCTGATCTGCGCCTGTGCGAAGAATGATGATGCAGCAGCAAAAAGCACTAAAACAAGTTTTTTCATTTGTTTATCGTTTATTGGTGATTAATAACTTGATATATCCTTTTCAGGTTGAAAAAGGATATTCAAGCAATCCCCTAACAAACGCCCTTAAACCATGTATGCCCTACGGGCATCAACAGTGCTTGTCTATGCGTGCCGGAATGATCAGCCGTTCATCGTGGCCAAAAATTCTTCGTTGCTCTTGGTACCGCGCATACGCTGCAGCAGGAACTGCATCGCCTCTTCCGTATTCATATCGGCGAGATAATTGCGCAATACCCACATGCGCTGCAGCACCTCGCGTTCATGCAGGAGGTCATCGCGGCGTGTAGAGCTGTTGATGATATCGATACTCGGGAATATGCGTCGGTTGAATAATTTCCTGTCGAGCTGCAATTCCATGTTACCCGTTCCTTTGAACTCTTCGAAGATCACCTCATCCATTTTGGAGCCGGTGTCGATGAGCGCTGTGGCGAGGATGGTAAGTGAACCGCCGTTCTCGATATTACGTGCGGCGCCAAAGAACTGCTTCGGCTTTTGCATCGCATTCGCTTCCACACCACCTGACAACACCTTACCGCTCGACGGCGCAACGGTGTTGTGTGCGCGGGCAAGGCGGGTGATGGAGTCGAGGAGGATCACTACATCCTGTCCGCATTCCACCAATCGCTTGGCTTTCTGCAACACGATGCTGCTCACTTTCACGTGTTTCTCTGCGGGCTCGTCGAAGGTGGAGGCGATCACTTCCGCATTCACACTGCGTTCCATGTCGGTCACCTCTTCCGGACGCTCGTCGATGAGCAACACAATAAGATATATCTCCGGGTGATTTTGAGCGATGGCATTTGCGATGGATTTCAGCAAATAGGTCTTACCTACTTTCGGCTGCGCCACGATCATACCGCGCTGACCTTTACCGATCGGCGTGAACAGGTCTATCACTCGCGTGCTGTAATCGCCGGCATTATATACCAGGTTCAGCTTTTCATCCGGGAATAACGGTGTGAGATAATCAAAAGGCACGCGGTCGCGGATCTCTTTGGGATCGCGTCCGTTGATGGTCTCCACGCGCAACAGGGCAAAATATTTCTCACCTTCTTTGGGAGGACGAACGAAGCCGGAAACCCAGTCGCCGGTCTTCAATCCGAATAATTTGATCTGAGAGGGGGAAACATATACATCATCAGGTGATGATAAATAGTTGTAATCCGCGCTGCGCAAAAATCCGTAGCCGTCAGGCATCATTTCGAGCACACCTTCGCCCGGCACGGCGCCGTCGAGGTCTATATTGAAACGGGGTTCGCGTTTTTTCTGCGGATACTGCGGCATCGGGGGATCCTGTCTTTCGCGCACCGGCTGTTCCATCGGCTCGCGCACTTCCTCTACCGGGGGTGCGATCACTTCTTCTTTGGCAGGCACTTCGAGGCGCAGATCTTCTTCCTCTTCTGAGGCTTCCGGTATCTGCAGTTGATTGGCGGTATCATCCACCGGCGTATCTTTTTTCTTGCGCGGACGCAGCACACGCTTGCGATCGCGCTTGTCGCCATTACCGTTATCACTGCCTTTCTGGGCAGCGCCAATAGCACTGATGAGTTCTGCTTTTCCTAATTTCTTCACATTGGCCACACGCAGGCCATCGGCAATCTCGCGCAGTTCAGGAACGAGCATCTCGTTCAACTGTTCCGTTGTATACATAACAGAAGGGTATTAAATAAAATAGATGTATGATGAATATGCTGTCAAGGACAAAGAATTGAAAATGTGTAGATGCCGGTCAAACAGAATATAACTGGAAATGTTGGCGGTAATTCCGGCGAACGAGGTCGCCGTCGTAGATATCCTGCAGAGGTTTACACGGACTTTCTGCTGCAATGATACGGCGGAAACTTCAATTATACAACCCCTTCAGCGCTTCGGACACCGCTTTCCCCGGGCGACTGGCGTATATTTGCGGCAAAATTCCTGCATATGATCGAGGTCGCTTACCTGCGCTCCCATACCGATATAGCTAAAGAACGACTGGCTAAACGCAACAAGTATGATGTTGCCCTGATAGATGAAGTTTTACAGCGCGATGACGAGCGCAAACGCCTGCAAACAGAACTCGACAACACCCTGGCCGAAACCAATGCCACCTCCAAGGAGATCGGCAAGCTGATGGGTCAGGGCCAGCGCGAGGCCGCCGAAGCCATGAAACAGCGGGTGGCAGCCCTGAAGCAGCGCAGCAGCGAGCTGGAACTGGAACACACCCGCGTGCAGGACGACATCAAAAACATCCTCCTGAGCCTCCCCAATCTGCCGCAAACACTTGTGCCACAAGGGAAAGACGCCGCCGACAACCTGGAAGTGCGCAGCGGTGGGGAGAAACCTTCGTTCAGCTTCAGCCCGCTCCCGCATTGGGACCTGGCCGCCCGCTATAACCTCATCGACTTCGAACTGGGCAACAAGATCACCGGCTCCGGGTTCCCCGTATACCTGGGCAAAGGCGCCCGGCTCCAAAGAGCCCTGATCCAGTTCTTCCTCGACCAGGCCGCCAATGCCGGCTACAAAGAGGTGATACCGCCCTTTATGGTGAATGCCGACTCCGGCTACGGCACCGGCCAGCTGCCCGATAAGGAGGGTCAGATGTACCACGCCACCGAAGACGATTTCTATCTCATTCCCACCGCCGAAGTGCCGGTGACCAATATTTTCCGCGATACCATCGTGAAGGAAGAGGAACTGCCCATACGCCTGACCGCTTACAGCCCCTGTTTCCGCCGGGAAGCCGGTAGTTATGGCAAGGATGTGCGCGGCCTGAACCGACTGCATCAATTCGACAAGGTGGAGATCGTGGAGATCGCTCACCCCGCGCAGTCTGATGCGCGTCTCGAGACCATGGTCGCCCACGTAGAAAGCCTGGTAAAGGCACTCGGGCTCCCCTATCGCATCCTGCGCCTCTGCGGCGGCGACATGGGTTTTGCTTCTGCGATCACCTACGATTTTGAGGTGTGGTCGGGCGCTCAGGAGCGCTGGCTGGAAGTGAGCTCTGTCTCCAATTTCGAATCCTTTCAGGCTAATCGTATGAAATGCCGCTTTAAAGACAGCGCCGACGGCAAAAATAAACTCGTGCACACCCTCAACGGTTCAGCACTCGCCCTGCCGCGTATCGTAGCCGCACTGCTGGAAAATAACCAGACGGAAAACGGCATTCGCATTCCTGAAGTGTTGGTGCCGTATACGGGTTTTTCCGGTATCGAATAATGGCCATGAATAAAGTTATTCTGTCCGCCCTGTTTGCATGCTGCGTGTTCGTGTTTGCCGCCTGTAAAAAAGACAAATACCCCAAAGACCTCATCGACGGCACCGAAACGCTTATCGATGGCCATGTCTATGTAACACACAGCATGATCATCGGTAAAAAAGGCCCCTGGACAACGTCCAATATTTATGTATTGAACGGACTCGGTGACACCGTATGGATCTACGGTTCCGGGTATGGTGATTTTGAAGCGGCGTGCACGGATGACTGCAACGACAACAACTTCTATCTGGGCGAACATTTCAACGGCACCGGACCGGCTACCGCCGATGTGCGCGAAGTGGATTCCGTGATCACGCAGATATTCAAACGCAACCGCGACAGCGTATTACTGCAATTCATTGTTCCGCATTATCACAACGATCACATCAACAACGAATTCATCGACGCCTTCCACACTGCATACGGCTATCCGCTGCGCAGTGATGAAAAGATCTGGGTGCATATCAACGACCGCTATGGCGCCACGTGCAATGAACCCTGTTGCGGAACGGAACCCTGTCCGGATAAAAAGAACAATAAATATTTCGGCGTGCCATACATGCCTGCGTGGAAACCGGAATATGTTGCACTGTTCACCGCACTGGGTGCGGAAAATGATCCCTGCGACACCCCGCTGAAAACCCTGACCACCACTTCAGGCAACTGGACCATCACCAAAGCGCTCGCAGTGGCAGATGGTGGCCATACCGACGGCACCGTGAATCTCAAAAATGCCGATAAAAAGATCATCATCGCCGGCACCAAAAGTAAAATGCAGTGTCCCTATCCGGACGACTGGCGATTTGTGAGCGTGCACGGAAATATTACCGGCGATATGCTTGGCGATGAATAACTGCTATTCTTTTACAAAAGGAATACTCTGTAACTGACCATCATGTTCAGCAAGCACCAGATATAAGCCGGGTGCTAATTGCCTGATATCGAATACCCGGTGTGCGCCTTGTTCCCGCAACGGCACGCGACAGATCTGCCCGTGTATATCTACTATCGTGAGTACCGAAGTTGCAACGGAAGTGCGTACCAATAATTCTGCTCCTGCGGGATTGGGGAAGAGCAACATGGAAACCTGCGTATCCGTGATCGATGATGTTTCCGGTGCCAATATCTCAACTGTTTGCGTTGTTACATCCGATGTGTCGCAGGTGATCGCCGTAAGTGAAACGGTATACATGCCTGCAGCAGCATAATTATGTGTTGGTTCAAAGTCTGTGGATGTGCTTCCGTCGCCAAGATCCCACAGGTATTCCTCTGCGCCGGTGGAGCTGTTCTCAAATGATGCCACCAAAGGTGTTGCCGTATTGGCCGTGAATGACGCAAACGGATCGAACGTATATGTGCCGATATACCAGGCGCTGAGGCTATCATATACGACCGCCTTCGCCGCTTCGCGAATGATGGCCGCCTGATCTGCCGGCACCGTGTAATTATAGGTGATGGCTGTTGGGTCTTTTCTGAAAATGGCTGCATAAAATGTGCAGGCGGCCGCATAGGATCCCGCCGCACTCGGGTGACTACCATCGCCGATATATAATTCGATCTCCGGATGCGTATCGCGTATAAGATGCCACACTGCACCGACCGGAGATACTTCTGCGTCGTTATCGGCACCCATCATCATGTAGCGCTCGTGTAATAAACTATCCATACCTGCATAAGTACAGACGGGCGGCCATGTCGGGCAATTCATGGCATCGCCATCCTTTCTGCCCCAGGTCATGAAGAACATGGTCTCCGCACACGCATTGGCGTCGCGGATCAGGCTATCCAGTACACGGGCAAACGGAAAACACTCTGCCTCTACCTGAGCGATCGGAAAAGACGGTATCTGGCTTTGCTCCTGCAGCACAACGATATCCCATGTGCCTTCTGCGATCAGCTCCAGTGTGGTGGGATTTTCGGAATGCAGTTCAAAAGTATATCCGCCGGGCACCTGCATGTCGAACTCCAGCACATCGCCTGTTGATGCGGCGGCATCGGCGATCATTTGCGGGAGGTTGTTGGTTGCCGTATAACTGTTACCGATGAATAATACGCGTTTTGAAATTTGCGCGGTAAGTGTTGCCGTAAATATCAGAATGAAAAATAGCGTAAATATGCTGCGCATGTGGTTCTTGCTTTGAGTGGTCTCCAGCCGTACACGAAAAAGCGACCGTCGTGGTTGGGTAAATATACACGACGGTCGCTGTTCTGTAGATCATTTTATCTCACCTCCGGTGCCGGTCTTTTCGGCTCCTGATATCCGTCGGTCTGCATCAATTTCAACGCTTCCTCTATGGCGCGTTCCAATTGTGCGTCCCTGCCCTTGGCGAGTGACGTGAGGTCTTCCTCAACCAGAATATCGGGATCCACACCATGGCCTTCTTTGAACCAGGTGCCATCAGGATAATACATGCGGAACGTGGGCGCGGTAATACCACCGCCATCTACCAATGCGGGCACACCGCTGATACCAATGAGTCCGCCCCAGGTACGCTGACCGATCAGCGGGCCTAATCCTTTTCTGCGGAAATAATCCGGAAAAGCATCGCCGCCGGAACCGCTCCAGCCGTTAATAAGCATCACCTTGGGCCCGAAATGTGCCACCGGCGGCCACTGCCAGGATTTACCGTCGCGTATAGCCCAGTACACCAGCGGATCACGATCCAGCATTTCAACAAAGCGATCAGGTATCTGTCCGCCGTTATTGAATCGCTCATCAATGATCAGCGCTTTCTTATCGATCTGTGCCGTGAACTGTCGGATCAATTCATTTTGTCCGTCAACACCGGTGCTCGGCACAAATACATAACCCACCTGACCGTTCGTGGCTTCTTCCACGCGCCTTCTGTTGGCATCTATCCAGTCGAGGTGACGCAAACGCGCTTCATCATTCAGCAGCGTAACTACAGCCGTTTTAGCATCGGTCATGGATGCCGTGGAATTATAAGTGAGCTCCACGGTTTTTCCGGCGAGGCCTGCGAAGAATGCAAACGGCTCCCGGTCTGTAGTTACCGGCACTCCGTTCACGGCGAGAATAAAATCGCCTTCTTTCACTTCAATACCCGGCATATCCAGTGGCGAGCGCACTTCGGCATCCCATGGCGCTGCGCGGATGATCTTGTCGATGCGGTAATTCTTTCCTTCCGCTTTCCAGTTCACGCCGAGATATCCGACATTGCCGCTCAACGGCTCTTCCGTATCTCCGCCCCAGCGATAGGCATGTGAAGCATTGAGTTCTGCGATCATCTCACCGATCACAAAATTCACATCCTCGCGTGTGGTGGCGCCTTCCAGCATGTGTAAATACTGCTGCTTTACCTGCTCCCAGTTCACGCCGTGCATGTTGGCGTCATAAAAATAATCGCGCTCAATGCGCCAGGTATCCATGAAGAGCTGTCGCCATTCCTGTACCGGGTCTACCAACATTTCCATTTCATCCGTGCGCAACGGCTTTTCGAATTTCTGTCCCTCTTCCGGTGCAATTACGGCATATTGTCCCTGCGCCGCAACTAATATTTTGGAGCCGTCGGCACTCAGCATATAATCATCCGCACCATCCAATATGGTCTTCACCTCGCGCTTCTCAATATCATAATACTTCAACGATCCTTTGGCATCGCCCGGTGAGCCTGCATTGGGGTAATGCATGAACAGGATCTTGCCGGATACGGCCGACAGTGTTCCGTAGTTGCCGGAAGGAACAGGTAGTACCACCAGTCGGTATTCCAATCCATCCCAGTCAATCTCTGTTTTTGGCTTGTCTTCTTCTTTATCCTCGGCATCATCCGCCTTTCCTTTCTTATCGTCTTTTTTCTTGTCGCCTTCCTTGCCGCTTTCTTCTTTTTTCTCTTCATCCTTCTGCACTTCGGTCATATCATTCTTTGCGGCCAGTAAACTGGGGATGTCGCTTTTCAAACTGATTGCCGCCACCTGTGTGGTGTTCGGGTATACAAAGGTGTTATCCAGATCGCTGTATACCGGATTGAATGCCTGCGAGGTGAACAGATAAATATATTTTCCTTCGGTATCGAACACCGGCTGATAGCTGGAATAAAAACCGCTGGTGATCTGCCGGGTCTTCTTATCCTGCATATCATACACAAAAGCGGCGTTGTGACCATTATCCAGATCGCGGGAATACGTGATATAGCGGCTGTCGGGCGACCAGCTCACGCTGAAGTCCTCCAGGTTATAGTGCGCCCAGCGCAGTGCCTGATCGATCTGCCGTGTTTCACCGCTTTCTATGTCGATCACCTGTATGCGCATGGCCTGATCGATGAAAGCGATCTTTTTGCTGTCGGGCGACCACCACAAATTATAGCGGAACCCCTTACCGTAGCCGGTGATCTTTTTCGGTGCTGCGGATGCGGCGGCATCTGCCAGATATAATTCATACTCTCCGGAGGCATCGCTCCAGTACGCTATTGTCTTTCCATCGGGCGACCATGCCGGGTAACGCTCAGCGGTGGCTGAATTCTGCGTGAGGTTCTTCACATAGCCATTCTCTGCCGGTACGGAAAAGATCTCGCCGCGGGCCTCCACCAATACGCGCTTGCCGTCGCGGCCGATCGTGAGGTGCTGAATGGTATTGGACGCATTCTCCATGCGCGGTTTCAGCGCCGCTTTATCAGAAACCACATCAATGCTGATCGTTTTCTGCGAACCATCGGCTATGGTGTAGATATACAGTTTTCCACCGGCGCCAAAAATGATCTCGCCTTTACCCAGTGAAGGATAATGCACATCATACTCCGTAAAATGGGTAAGTTGTGTGCGCGCTTTAGTGGCAAGGTCGTATCGCCAGAGGTTCATGCGTTTTTCCGGGCCGTTGTCAGACAGAAAATAGATCGCATCGCCCCACCACATCGGAAATTCTTCTCCGGCGGAAATAGTTGAGCTGATATTATAGGAGCTCTGATCCTGTAAATTGAAAATATAGATGTCTGCCACATCACCGCCGCGATAGCGTTTCCATGTGCGGAACACTTCTGAGCGGAAGGTGAGCGCCACCTGCTTGCCATCGGGTGAATAAGAGGCAAATTCGCCATAGGCAAGTGGCAGTTTTGTAGCTGTGCCTGCCGTCGCCGGCACAGTATACAACTGATTGAATCGCTCTTTTTCACTTTCCCTGCCGGAAGCAAATAATACCGAACGGCCATCCGCTGTCCAGTCCACAACACGGTCGGTATAACCATGCTGCGTCAGGCGCTGCGGCACCCCGCCGTCAACAGGCAATACATATACATCGGGATTGCCGTCATAATTTCCGGTGAAGGCAATGGTCTTGCCGTCGGGCGAAAATTTCGGGAAGGATTCAACCCCTGCGGGCGAGCTGAGTTTCACCGCCATGCCGCCCGACTTGGGTGCCACCCAAAGGTCGTTGGCATAACAAAATACGATCTGCGTTTCAGACACATCCGGGAATCGGAACAATCCGGCATCGATCTGCGCATGCACACTGCCGGCTATGGCCGTCGCAAAACAGGCAAACAATAATCTCTTCATAAATAGTAATTATGGAATTGTGTGGATATGGATACCGAACAAAAATAGCCCATTCCATGCTTGAAACAGGCTTTTTAAGGGGTCTTAACAATCTTTCACACAAGTAGCAAAGGCTGTAACACTTAAAAGCTGTAGCCCAGACTTATACCCACAAATGGAATGAACATCATCCGCGCATCCGCATCGATGGGAAAACTCATCATCGGTGTGAACCCCGCCCTGAACAGCAGGCCGTCCCTTCGTTGCAGGCGGTAACCGAACACACCATGCAGGGTGGCTGCCGCAAAACCCACTGACGAAGCATAGGTAATACCGGCGCCGCCGCCGGTCTCCATGCGTTTGCGCGCACCAAAGAAGCGGTAATACATGACATCCGATATCCAGACATACTGGTTGTTCCCTGCATCATCAAAATTCTTTTCATACACAACGCCTCCGCCGATACTGAATGCCTGTTGCTCCGTCCATCGCCGCTCAATATTTACCGTATACCAGAATTTTCCGCCTAATTCCACGAATAGTGATAGAGCCGGGTCGTTTGCATAAGCATCCTGCTGCAGCGTATCAGTGGTCGCTTTCGCATCAGATGCTGTTGAAGATTGCGTAAATACCTCTGCCGCCGGCATCATGCACAATAGCAGGCAATATATCATCCGCCGGAACATGTGTACTTGCTTTTGATCTGTTCGGCGCAGTGTGCGCTTAATCCGTCTTACCCAGGATCACCACGTAATTCTTGCCGTATTTCTTTGCACAATCCGGACAGGTGGTATACCACATATACACCTTTGAGGTCTGCAGATCCCTGTCTTTTACGGCCTGTTCAAAGTCCTCCATCCATTCTCCGGTCTCCTTGAATTTTCCTTCATACACTTTGCAAAAGAAATTCCCGCTGATGTCTACATTATCGGCTCCGGGGATCGGTCCGTCAACCGCCAGGAACAGATCCATGCTCCATGGGCTTTTATGATCCGACAAACACAATCCGTCGGGCTGCGCGTGGTCGCCGGCGATGATATCGAGATGTTTCATCGCCTTGCCAAAACCTACCGGCATGTACATGAACGTGCGTACGTGATCGTGGATGAAGTGCTTGTTCTTCCACATGATCATTTTATTATCCCACGGTGTGGGATCGAATCGCGGACAACATACTTGTTGTTCTACCTGAGTTTCTATCATAACATGCTCCTTTGATCGTGAGCATATCCAAGTTATCGCCAAGGGGGGTGTGAAACAATGACCTATGTTAATTGCCGGAAAGGGCGCGGAGCTTTGCTATGGCCTGTTACAGGTTGTAGATCCTGTCCATCTGCTTGTTCGTGATGCTCTCCGGCGTGCTGCGCAAAATGGCTTTGACCACCGTTTTCATGAATCCCGAAGTGTTCGTAAGCCGCGCAAACTGCCAGGAGGTGTTCGTGATGTAATGGGCTTTTTCCATACGCAGCGTCTGGTAGCGCAGAAGGGCCTGTGACACCTCTTCCCCGGCATCCAGCACCTGCGCCAGTATGCGGGCGTCTTCAATGGCCTGACAGGCGCCCTGTCCCAGGTTGGGTGTGGTGGCGTGTGCGGCATCTCCCAGCAGGGCCATGCGTCCATCGGTCCACCGGCGGATGGGTGCAAAATCAAACAGGTCGCTGCGGATGATACCATCGGGATCTGCCTGTCGTATCAGCCCCAATACTTCGGCATCGAAATCGGCACACAGATCCAACAAATATGACTGTAAACGCGACTTGTCATCCATTCCGCCGGCAGGGGTGTATGCCGTAATGAATACATATACCTGTTGCGCGCTGATCGGTGAAAATCCGACGCGTACGCCTTTTTTCTGCGACCAGAGTTCAAACATGTTTTCCGGATGCGGCAGCGAGGCATCGGCAACGAATCGCCAGCAGGTTTGTCCGGAATATCGCAGCGGATGATCGGGATGCAATTGTTTCCTGCCTGCCGAATGTATACCATCTGCAAACAACAATACATCGCCGGTTACACTTCTGCCATCGCTAAAATGGGCGGTCACCGAATCTGTGTCCTGCGTATAGGAGGTACATGCGGCATGCAGATGGATGCGCTCTGCGGGAATTTCTGCTGCCAGTATTTTTTGTAATGCTGCGCGATGTATGCTGATGGTGGTATGGCCATGCTGAGCGCGAACGCGATCGCCGTCAATGGTAGATATCAGCCGGCGGTGTACGTCGGCAACACTGATGCGTTGCAACGCAAAACCTGCTGCTGCGATCTTTTCCGCCAATCCGAGCTCCGCATATATTTTCATCGCATTCGGCGCCACCCATTTGCCTGCGCCCACTTCGCGTATCTCCGGTGCGCGCTCGTGCACATGCACATCATGACCCTTTTGCCATAGAGCGATAGCGGTGGTGAGGCCACCAATTCCTGCTCCAATGATATGTATCTTCTGTCGTGTCGGCATACCTGTTCAATTCAATGAATAATGGCGATCACAAATAATACTCCACCCCTAAAATTACACCCCAAAAAAAAGGTGCGCAAAGCGCACCCCAAAAATAATTTCCCACCTCTTCCTGCATCTCTCATTTCTCATTCCTCATCTCTCATCATTTAGGCCGTGACCAGGTCTCCGTCCTGAACAATGGCCCCACATATCCGCGTATCTTCAATTCCTTTTCATCCAGCCACATTTCACATTTATAGGTCTTGCCGTTCTTCGGATCGTAGATGGTGCCGCCCTTCCACATACCTTCCTCGAAAGTGAAGTTTTTCAGGATCACAAGTCCCATGATGGGTTGTGTGCGCTTTGCCTCGTCAGGGTTTTCATCATCTACCTTGGGCGTGCCGTCTTCTTCATTCGGATTGCGCAGCCAGGTGACCTTGCCGTAATATTTACCGTCTTTTTGATAGATCTCCACTTTGGCGTCTTTGTCGCCATTGATCCATCCGCCCAGGATATTATCCTGCCAGTTCTGTGCGCTGAGGGTGCCGGCCGTCAGCATCATTAAGGTCATTACTAGTACTATTCGCATGTTGTTATGGTTTTGAAGATTAAATATACAACGCAATGTGTTTACCGAAGCGTACGTGTTAATGCACGCGTGTCCATTTTTCCGTGTGATAGATGATCCCCCGGTATCCGCGCAACACAAGCACATCCTTCCCTTCGAGCCACACTTCACAGGTATAGGTCTTGCCGGTGCGCGGATTATATACATATCCATCCTGCCAGAATCCCTCCCGGTACACGAAATCCCTGAGCACATGCAGCCCGATCAGCTGTCTTCCCTGTTTGGCAGGATCGGGGTTATTCTTATCCAGTTTGGGTTTTCCGGTGTCCGGGTCCACCTGCTCGTACAGCCAGGTGATCTTGCCGTGATATTTCCCGTTCTTCTCGTATATCTCTGCCTTACAGCGTTTATCCTCACTCAGCCACAGCCCTTTGATGGCATCTGCACGCGCCTGACCATAACCATGCGCGGAGGCACACAGGGTTAACAAAATGAGTATGATGGTCGCTCGCATACGGTAATGCCCTGAACAAATGTATCAACTCTGCGGCGCATTTACCTTGCGGGTGCGCGGTGGCATCGCGTTCATTGTTCTGCCGGCAGGCGGGTCCACCGGTCATGCCTGTGTGTCCATCCGGAAGTGCCCTGAATATCTAGTTCCCCGTTCTCCAGGATGATGGTGCACTTGAAACTGCGTCCGCTTTTGGGGTCGTATTTGACCCCGCCTACCCATTCACCGCCTTCATAGCGAAACCCATCCAGCACCACCAGCCCGATCAGCGGCGTGTTGCGCAGGGATTCATCCGGGTTCCTGGTGTCCAGTTTCTGTGAGCCGTCCTTCTCCACCGGGGATTTCAACCAGATGATCCGACCGTAATACAGGCCGTCGGCGCGCCGGAAGATCTCCACTTTAGCGTCCTTTTGGGTGTTCAGCCAGACACCGGTTATGCTGTCGGCTTCCTCCTGCGGGTGGAAGATCGTAGAGGCTGCCGTTACCAGCAGAAGGCACCATGCCGTGATCATAGTTGTGTTTTTATAAATATAGGACATTTATCCGGTGTCAAATGTTCAGATAGCGCCCGGTGGCGGAACGCCTGTGGCCACGGCTGTGTATCTTTACACCTATGCGCATCGGGCTTTTCTTCGGCTCTTTCAATCCCATACACACGGGCCACCTGATCATTGCCAACCATTTTGCGGAGAATACCGACCTGCAACAGGTGTGGTTCGTGGTGAGTCCGCAGAATCCGTTCAAGGAAAAGAGCACGCTGCTGGATGAGAAGCATCGCCTGTACATGGTGAACCTGGCGGTGGAGCATAACTACAAACTCCAGGCCTCCAACATAGAATTCCACCTCCCCCAGCCCAGTTATACCATCAACACCCTCACCTACCTGAAGGAAAAGCACCCGGAACACGAATTCATCCTCCTGATGGGCAGCGATAACCTGCCCTCCCTCCATAAGTGGAAGCATATTGACCTCATTCTGCGCGACCATCCGGTATATGTATATGCGCGCCGCGGGGTGGATACCATTCCGGAAGGACTGCAGGGCGATATCCGCATTTTCCACCTCCCGCTGCTCGACCTCAGCTCTACCGACATCCGGCGACTCATCAAAGAGGGCCGGTCCGTCCGCTACCTGGTTCCGGAGACTGTTTATGAATATCTCCTGGAGATGCGGTTTTATCGGTGAGTGGTGAGTAGTCAGTAGTGAGTAATGAGTAGTGAGTAGTGAGTAGTCAGTAGTGAGTAGTGGGACAATACAGGGAAACTTCGTTTCCCCACTTCTTGGGCTAGTCTCACTACTCACTACCCACTACCCACTACCCGCCCACCCGAAGCAAAGACTCCTGATTCAGCATTCCGCCGTGTGGATTGTACGTGTATCCGATGTTAGTACGTGGGTATAAGTGGCCCGAAAACCCCCTTGCCGAATTTCCGCGGGGTGTTTGTGTGGACGGTACGGGGTGGTACAAACATTGAATGTACGTGGAGGCAATGTGGAGAGCGGGTAAGTTTTCCTGTTAATTTTGTACCCACATCGTGCACAGTAATGTGGAAATGCCCATATTTCGGGAACGACAGGTGTGGGTTGACTGTTGGTACCTTGACCCGGAATATGGATAACCGTAAAACCAAAAGTGTGGAAGAATACTTTTCCACGAATACACAGCCCTGATGATGAGTCTTTATTTATTTATAAAACTATAATCATGATAATAAGGGAAAGGGAAGGTGTGGATTATGCGAAACTCGAACGCACCGGTTTTGTGGATGTGGACATAGATCCGCAGCTGGACCTCTTTGAGGAGATCCGCAAACTCAAAAAGGAAAAGAACGCCGTTATCCTCGCGCATTATTATCAGGAGCCTGATATTCAGGACATTGCAGATTATATCGGCGACAGCCTGGGATTGGCGCAGAATGCCGTGAAGACCGAAGCCGACATGATCGTGTTCGCCGGTGTGCATTTCATGGCGGAGACGGCCAAGATCCTCAATCCGACCAAAAAAGTGATCATGCCTGACTCCAAAGCAGGCTGTTCCCTCGCAGATAGCTGTCCGCCGGTCCTGTTTAAACGATTCATCGATCAGCACCCCGGACATACCGTGATCAGTTATATCAACTGTACGGCCGAGATAAAGGCCCTCAGTGACATTATTTGCACGAGCAGCAATGCCATCAAGATCGTGGAGAGCGTTCCGGCCGATACACCGATAATTTTTGCCCCCGACAAGAACCTGGGCCGCTACATCGAGAAGAAGACGGGCAGAAAGATGGTGCTGTGGGACGGTTCATGCATGGTACACGAGATCTTCTCCCTCGAAAAGATCACCAAACTCAAGCACCGCCATCCGAACGCCAAGATCATCGCGCATCCGGAATGTGAAGAACCTATCCTGGCCATCGCCGATTTCATCGGCAGCACGACCGGACTGCTGAAATTCGCCATCTCCGACAGCGCGCAGGAATATATCGTGGTCACCGAGATGGGTATCATCCACCAGATGCAGAAACAGGCGCCGGGCAAAACCTTCATTCCCGCACCGCCGGATAATATGTGCGCCTGCAACGAATGCCCGCACATGAAACGCAATACGCTGGAAAAGATCTATATCAGCATGCTCTACGAACTCCCCGAGATCAACATACCGGAACCCACCATCTCCAAAGCCAGAGCTTCCATTCAAAGAATGCTCGATATTTCAGCCAAAGCGGGCCTTTGAAGTATGAAGAATGAGGAATGAAGAATGTAATATGAGATAAGAAATTAGAAAAAGGAGACGCAGTCTCCTTTTATATTTAATAAATATTACTCACCACTCACCACTCACCGCTCACAAAAAAAATAAAAAAGAACAATAAAACATATTCGATGTTCGGAGATGAGAGAAATAATTTAGAATATAACTTAGAGTTATATGTGT
>DAIMYJ010000045.1:0-22908 GCA_036734545.1 Chitinophagales bacterium | reverse complement strand
GATAGAAGTTTTTAGGATAGCACGAGGAACAGCAGTTGCATTTCTGGCTGGACTCGACCAGATTTTGACAAGTGTTGACCTCGCCATCCTTGTTGAGTAATTCGACATAGTAACTGCTGGCAGTACCGTGATCGTTTACTTGGGCCGTCATAAAATGAAAGGCATGCCGCTTGGTGACTTTATGGTACTTGTCAATGCTAATATCCAGCATCAGCTGCATGGTTTGCACCGGCTGCCATTCGCCGTAGTACTTGCGTTTTTCCAAAGTGTCACGTTTGCTTTTGAGCGACACGTGCTGTATACCAAAGCTTTCAGTCTCTATACCTTCTGTAGAGGGCAAAGCGGTGAACAACGCATTATAGGTGTATGGACTCACCCATTGGTTGTTGCCTCTTGAATAGCCCATGAAATCAAAGCTGTTGATAGGGTCAAAAACCATGTTATCTCTCACATTATAGCCAAATTCGCCGATACTGTCTGACCCAAAACCATTATATCTGGGGTAATCTCCATCTTGATTCGCCGGGTTATTACACCGCATAGCCGAATCGCACGGTGCATGTTTGCGACCCAGGGCATGGCCCGCTTCAAGTGCCATAGCGACAAAATCGGCTAAAGGGCTTGCCCCTACTCCGGTGCCACCACATCCCCCATCACTGCCCCCATTAAAGCCCAGAGGTAAGAACCCATAATATAGGTCTTCTGAGTCACCACGCATGTCTCGCAGTCTGCCTAATAAATTATTATAGGCACTACCACAACCATCGGCGATATTCGCATTCAAATCCTCGTTGAACATGATCTCCGTGTAGCCGCTGATAAATGCTTCCGGTATTGGGAATGTGAGCTCTGTATAATCCAGGTTTGGTTGAATGTCACTTAAGGTTGGCGCTGCGAGGTCCAATCCCTGACCGGTGTACCGTATCCCAACCGCGTAGAGGTTCAGTGGCGTACGTTCAATGAAATGGAGGGTGCGTTCTATGGTGCTTGATCTGGATAGTGGATTCGCCTGATCAAATACCTGGCAACGCAATGTGATGGTTCCCTGACAAAGGCCTTCAGGGATGATAAAATTCAGTGTGTGCTCGGTCAAACCGCGTTGGATTTGCGCATCACGGCGCGGGTGGATGGTGGTAAACGGCGTCAATACCTGGGTGTTAGCACCGGAGATCACGGTAAGTTCACCACTGAGCTGGTTGATCACCGGCAAGCCGGACCCGGAGTCGTAATCCACATAAACCCGAATGCCGGTATCCTTTCGTGCCACCATCCTGATGCTGTTATCCGGACGCACATTGGAGGGATCCAAATGCAAATTACTGCGAAAATGTTGTATTGCCTGCGTGTATTCCATGTCCACCACGATCAAGTCGCCGCGGGGAGGTGTAGCAGTAGCAGACACCAGTTCAGCAAACACGGTAAATTGCACTACACCTTCATAATCGTCATCCCAGGAGCCCGACCAGTCACGCACACCGAACGTTGCGGTCACATTGACAACATTCCCATCGATCGATGTGTCCAGTTTGATCTGCATATTGCCAACATGATGATCCCCTCCGGATTGGGCAAAGCCTGCATTATAGCCATTTATCGCAGCCGTAGCTTTAACCACATCCCGGGGAAATCGAATGGCCGAAGTCTTTTGCTGTGGGCCATTACCTCTCATGCTCGGAAAATTGATTGAGCCGGTTCTGATTTCCATAGTTTCTTGTATTTAGAATTAATTGATTTTACTTCAATACTAAATCTTGCTTAATACTTTAAAACACAGCACACAACCCACCTATTCTCGGTACAAACCAGCGCCACTTAAACCCGAATGAGCCTGATAGCCGTAGCATTGGCTAAAACGCTTCGACTAATAATCCCCTGATTACAGCGAGACTAGTTGATAAATAACGGCTTAAAGAATAGAGTGAAATGGGGCATATGTCGTGTATACTTTTGAATGTCGTGTCCTCAAATGTATTTCGAAAAATCTCAAATTCAAATAGCTATTTTCACTTTTTTTCACCCATTCACGGAATTCCGTGAACGCCCCACTCTTCACTTTTGAGGACACTTTGAACACCCGCAACACCCGCCAAATAAAGCTTTCAGACAATAGTGAAAATCCTCGCATAGGATTTACCCCGTCACAAAATTTTAACATTTATAATAATGGAGCCAGGAACCAAGAGCCAGGAATCAGGTTGAAGGTTGAGGGTTTAGTTGGAGGAATAAGGTGCAGGCTATAAGCACAAAAAAGCCACCGTAACAAATACGGTGGCCATATAAATAGTAACGCTTAAATCCTCAATACACCATCACCTTCTCCGACACACGCTCCCCTGCTGAGGTCAGGCTTATGGTGTATAAGCCGGGGGTCAGGGTGCGCAGATCCAGGTCCATGCGGTTGGTGGGGGTATAGTCGCGCTCGAGGACCAATTGGCCGGTGGCGGAGAATACCTGCACGTTCACCACGTTGCCGTTGGCCGCGTATTCGATGCTGAGGACATCGGAAACGGGATTGGGATATACGTTGAAGCCCTGAGCGGAAGTTTCTGCTATGGAAGTGGTGGTATAGGCGTATCTGGCGAAGCTGGAGTTGTCGCATACGATCTCGGAAACCAGATCGGGCATGAAACCGGCCTCGTAGGTGTCGGTCAGGGTGCTAAAGGCGACCATCTTGAGCGCAAAGTTCGTGTCAATGGCTGCCACCAGGAAGGTGCCCGTGGTCTGGTCAAAGGTGGATGAGCCGCCCACATAGTATGGGAACTCGGCCAGATCGCCGCGGTTGATGATGTCGCCGCTCACCTTGTCAATCTCCACGATATACCTGCCCGTGAAGTTGAACAGGGAGTCATAGGTGTCGTTGAGGGCGTAGATGACCTCGTTCACATTGTCGAAATTGACGCTGGTGATGCTGTTGTAGGGAGCGGTGGGCGCCAGGATGGTTTTCGTATACGAAAACACGGCATCCCTGACAGGCACCGCATACAGGTAGGGATAAGGATCATTGCCAAAACCCACATAATACAGAATGCCGTTATTGGAGTCAAAGCCAATGGCATCGGCCACGATCCCGATAGCGCCGGGCTCATAGATGGTGCCTATGAGGCTGTCGGTATTCGTTGCGATATCAAAAGCGTAGATGCTGATATACTCCTCGGTCTCCATGATGAGGTTATACATCATCCCGGTGCTCATGTCGAACTCCGCGATAGTGGTGAAGGCAGAGCTTTCTGACAGGCTCTCTTCCGTGGTGCTCACGTTATAGGCATACAGGCCGACAGAATCGCCGGAAATGCCGGTGATGTAGTAGTTGGCGTTATAGGCGTCAAAGGCTGATGTGGCGAAGTAATAGCCGTCCAGGAAGGTGGGCGTAACGCTTACAGATGCAGAGTCCAGGGCATCCCACTGCACCAGGTCTATCTTTCCGGTGGCGGTGTTCACTGAAGCGCCCATCAATTTGATCTGAGCCGAGGCTCCGGTGTGGAGGGCGGCGATACAAGCAAGGCTGAGGAGGAGGTGTTTCATGAGTTTTGTTTAGTTGAATGAGCGGAAACAACTGATCGGGGGGATTGTTCATGAATTGCTTTTTGCTCATGATCAGCGTTTTTAAATACAAAGCACGCTGATGACGCTGATGCGGCGGATTTACGCTGATTTAATTCATCTTCGCCAATGCATTCTACAATTTAATCAGAGCGCAGCGCAGCGAAGTCCCGAGTACTCGGGATGCTAAAAATGATGAGGGATGAGGAATGAAAAATGAGAGGTAAATTCTATTCACAGGATCCATTCCTCTCATTCCTCATTATTCATCCCTCATGATCTCATATTTCCTGCTGATGAGCAATTCCCAAAAAAAAGACAGAGCTTTCGCCCTGTCCTTATTGACCAAACCTATACAGAAGAATTTAAATTGGAGTCAGGATCCAGGAACCAGGAATCAGGACGATTACTCGCTATACATTTACCTGATTCTTGGCTCCTGGTTCTTGGTTCTTGGTTCCTGATTCTTGGCTCCTGGTTCTTGGTTCCTGATTCTATCAGAATCCCTTGCGGATCACAAGTCCCACAGAGAACGGATGTAATTCAGGCCCTTTGTCGTTCTCGAACATGGAGTTGAGGTCGTAGGAGGCGTAGAGATTGAAATCGCCGTAGCCGATCACGTAGTTCACTTCGTGGCGGAAGGGAGCCAGGTTGAAGTCGTCTTTTTCGATCTCTTTTTCGCCGTCGTACTTATATTTTGTCTTACCGCGCAGCAGGAAGCCGGGGCTGTAGCCGAACTGCATGCGGAAGCTGTTCTCGGTATCCCATGGCTTGGTCTCGAAGCCGATGAGTACCGGCAACGCGAGGTGCATGGTGTTGAATTTGTTCTTATCGAAGTTGATCGTCTCCTCATCCACGATCACCAGCGTATTGGTATCGGGCAGGATGCGGAAGTCGTCGTCGTAGCGGAAATGGTGCCACTCGAGGCTGAGTCCGTAGTTGAAGTTCAGATAGCCCTGAGCCACATTCACCCGTGAGCGGAACATGTGCAGGTTCACATCAAAGCTGCCCCAGAACTGTTGTTCTTCCAGCTGCGCATATTCGGCAGGCACATCGTATTTGTAGTCCTTGTTGAGATACATGTTATAGCCCATGTCGAACAACCACCACTCGGTCTCGAAAGGATCTACATAACGTTCGTCGATCTCTTCGGTGATGCGGTCGATGGTAACATCTACATCATCAGCATCATCACCGGTCTCTTTTACGATCAGTCGCCACTGGCCGATGGTCACCGCGGTAGAATCGCCGGGCAGTGTATCGGGATAGAAGTTATCGGCGTTGAGGTCGTCGAGTTCTTCCTCGAGGTCGTCGAGTTCATCCATCAGGTCTTCGTAATCATCGGAGCCCGGTGTCATGTCGGCGGTTTTTTCGCGGATACCGTCGATCTCATCCTGCAGCTCTTCGATCTCTTCGCGCAATCCTTCAGAGTCGCCGGCGATCATCACACCGTTGCGGCGTACACCGAATTCGTCGATGATGAATACATCGCCTTCACCGGTGGTGATGGTCACGATCTCGCCATCTACGTTGATGGTGGCCGTAGGACCTGCCGGCGGTGCGGGAGGAGCGGGCGGAGGAGGAGGTGTTACCTGGGCTTGCAACCACATCGGGCCTGCGATGAGTGCTGCTACATACATGATCCTTTTCATAGTGTTGTGTTTATGTCTTTAGTTATTCGCTTTTCTGCTGTAATAAGAGAATCCGGGCACGTTCACGTTGCGCACGCGCACTTCTTCTTCGCTTGTGCGTTTTTTGAACGGATTGAGATCAGCTTCCATCACGCCGGTCACCACGGTATTCATTTCGGTGCCGATGGCCATGGCGTCATTCCACCAGTCCACCACGGTCTTGTTGTCGTTCAGCGATATCACGGTGCTGTTGGCAAATACCGTGGCTTTGTGCTGATCGGTAACGGCGAGTGCATCGGCATTTTCTTCGAACGGACTTTTCAGTGATGCATCCGCGGTGTAGGCGAACATATCTATGCTGCTGTTCTCTATTTTCTGGATCGGGTTGATCTCGCGTTCTTTCGGTGTATCCTGTATCGCTGCGATCTGGCGGTCGGGGCGACGCATCTGCTTCACGGTTTTTTTAACGGCTACCGGTGTTTCGGTTGCCTGTGCCAGGGTATGTGTGGCCGTGGTGTTACGGTCGGGGGTGCTGATGGCCGGTTGTTCGTAGGCATATTGACGGATGCCTGACTGATCGGGCGCACCGCCGAAATAGCGGATACCGATGAACAGGGTGAACACGGCGGCGGCGGCAGCGGTATATTTCACCCAGCTGTAGAGGGTAAGCACGCGGCCACCTGTTGCTTCGCGCTTGAGGGAGGCCTTGTCGGGGAAGACCACGGCATTATCAGGCACCAGCTTCGTCATGCCGAAGGCTTCAAGCTCTTTCTGCAATTCCGGGTGGAACACCAGGAATTCCTGCAGTTCGCGCTGCTGCTCCGGGGTGAGATTACCTTCGATGTAATCCACCATCCATTCTTCGTAATTCTGCAAATTGATCTTCATATCAAATGGTGTATGCTTACCAAATATTCCTTCAGGCTTTGCCGTGCCCTGAAAATGTATACTTTCACCTGGCTCTCACTCAACTGCAATACCTCGCCGATCTCCTCATAGCTGTACCCTTCATAATCGCGCAGCAGGATGCAGTTCTTCTGCACTTCCGGTAATCTGTTCAGGGCTTTCTCGATGGTCTCTTTCAGGTCCACCTGGGCTTCTGCCGTTCCTCCCTTCGCTGTCTCATCGATCTCCTCCATGTAATCGGTCCGCTTATGCTTGCGCACGTGGTCGATCATATTGTGGTAGGCCGTGCTGAACAGATAACTTTTCACTTTGTCAAACTGAACGTTTTCGTGGTTCCTCCACAGGATCTCAAAAGCATTCTGAACAATATCCCGGGCATCGTCGTCATGATTGAGGCTCTTGCGTATGAACCGGTAGACACCATCGGACCACAGATCAACTGCTTTATTGTATTCCTTCGGTGTCATCCGGCTATAGGGCGTATGGGAGGTTGAAAAAGTTACAGGGGGCGCAAAAATTTTTTCAAATGGTGACTTTCACCGGTAGTTGCGCGCCATTTATGCCGTAAATTTACGGAAACAACCCTCTGCAATGGCTATCCTCTTCCCTACCAACTTCAGCGATCTGTCGGCCGAAACCTTCGGTTTTGCGCTGGAAATAGCAAAAAAGCTCGGTCACCCGATCACCCTCGTGCACGTGTATCCCCTGCCCATGACCCTCCCGGCCATGGATGAGGGCCGTATGGGCGACCTCACGGAGGAGATGATGCAGAATGCGGCCATCGCCAACGAGGAGCGGCTGCAGGCGTTCAAGAACGGACTGGTGGAGCGTTACGGTCACCAACACCCGGAGGTAGCCGGCATGGATGCTGTGCTGCGCATGGGTTTTGTGGGCGAGGAAGTAGCGCGGTGCGCACAGGAACTGCAGGCCTCCTACGTGGTCATTACCGCCAAAAGGGCCAGCGGACTCAAACGCTTCCTCGGCGGCAGCGATGTGTCGTCCATCATCCGCCGCTGCGAATGCCCGGTGATCACGGTGCCGGAGCACTATACCTATCATGCGATCGACCGCATTGCGTATGCCACCGACCTCACGTTCGCCGATAATGAGGTGATCTCACGGCTGCTGCTGCTGGGGGAAACGATGGGCGCGCAGGTGAAGTGCTTTCATGTGCACGACAGCAACCTGGATATCGAGAACGCCATCATCAGCGAGTTCATCGAACAATACCGCGAAGAGGCCAACCGCAGGCTGATCACGTTCGACCTGGTCGACAATATCAATATCCACGACGGTATCGACTACTTCGTAAAAACCCACGATATTGATCTGCTGGTGGTGCTCAAGCAGAAGAAATACTGGCTGGAAGTGTTCGAAAGCAGCATGACCAAACAACTCGTCTTCCAGGAGAAGATACCCATGCTGATATTCCACGAATAACGCGGTTATAAACGCTTATAAGCGGTTATAGTCGGGTATAAGCGGTTATTGCAGGTTATTTAGCGAGGTAAACGGTCTCCCCGCCTATCACGGTCTCCAGCACCTTTACGTTGAGCAATTCGGGTTCGGGCACGCTGAGGATGTCCTTGTCGAGGATCACGAAATCCGCGTATTTATTGGCTTCCAGACTCCCCTTCACGCTCTCCTCGAACGCGCCATACGCCGCCCAGATGGTCATGGCCTTCAGGGCATCGGTGCGCAACACGGCGTTCTCCTTCTGAAAACCCTTGTCGGGATAGTTCTTGCGGTCTTTCCGCGCCACAGCAGCATAGAACCCGTACAGCGGATCGATATGCTCCACCGGGAAATCGCTGCCGCCGATATACATGCCGTTCTGCTTCATCAGCTCCTTGTAGGCATAGGCGGTCTTCATGCGCTCAGGCCCCAGCCTTTCTGCCGCCCAATACATATCGCTGGTGGCATGGGTGGGCTGAACCGAAGGCAGTATATCATATTTGCCGAACTTGCTGATATCGGCCTTGTCCACCACCTGACAATGCTCCACCCGCCAGCGCAGGTCGTTGGCGCCCTGTAATATCTCGGCGTAGGTATTGAGCACGAGGCGGTTGGCGGAGTCGCCGATGGCATGGGTGCACAGCTGAAAACCGTTGTTATACACGCGCTGGGCCATGTAGCGCAGACTGTCGGGCGTGAAGTAAAAGATGCCGGTGTTGTAGGGGTCGTCGCTATACGGCTGCAAAAGTCCCGCCCCGCGGCTGCCGAGCGCGCCGTCGCCATAGAACTTGAACGAACGCACGGTGAAGCGGTCGGTCACGATCTGGCCGTTCTCCACGAAATAGTCGAAGGTCTTGGTATCGGGCAGGGCCATGGCATACACGCGCATGCGCATCTTGCCGGATTCGGCTGCCGCTTTCATGGTCATGAGCTCGTGCAGCTCAAGTCCCGCATCCTGCACACTGGTGAGCCCCACGGCGAAGCAGTCTTCCTGTGCGCGGATAATGGCGTTGGTCAGAAAGGTCTTGCTCTTGGTGGGCATTTTCTTCTTGGCGAGTTCCATGGCGTTGTCGAGCAGAATGCCCGTGCATTTGCCCTGTTTCACCTCTACCACACCGCCCGAAATGGTGGAGGTGGGTGTGATGCCCACCAGCTCGAGTGCGCGACCATTAAGCAAAGCCGCGTGGCCGTCGACACGCTCCAGATACACCGGCGTGGTCGGAAATTCCTTATCCAGGGCCTCGCGCGTGGGAAACTCCTTGATCTCCCAGTCGTTCTGGTCCCATCCGCGGCCGATGATCCATCCGCCGGTCTTGGCGATCTCATGTTTTTTGATGCGCTCTACCACCTCGTAGAAGGATGTGGTGCCCCTGAGGTCGGTATTCGACTGCTCGATGCCGTATTCCAGAAAATGGCAATGCCCGTCAATGAACCCCGGATACACGGATTTCCCTTCCAGGTCGGTCACGTTCAGCGACCAGTAATGCGCGAGCACGCTGTCGGTCTTGCCCACTTCCATGATATAGCCGTCGTCGATGGCCATGGCCGTTGCCATGGAGAAGGCTGAATCCACGGTATAAATGCGCGCATTGATGATAATGCGGTCACATTCAATTTTATCCTCCGGCGGGTTGCCCAGCAGGAGTGCGAACAAAACGGGTATCATAACACAATTCGTTGAATGGTCTCTTCTTTGCCTGTGCAGGTATCGGCGAACGCCACATAGCGGGCCGCCACCGCCTGCACATCATAAAGTTGTTTGTTTTCATACAGATCTGCAAACTTCTGCAGCGCGGGAAAATGCGCTTTCTCGGTGCTGCGGATCTGCGTTTGCATATCGGTGTCCATCACGCCGGGAGCGATGGCATACACATAACAGGGATAGGTCGCCTCTGCCTGCTCCCTGGCGAGGCACAAGGTGAGCATGTCCAGCCCGGCCTTTGACGCGCAGTAGATGCTCCATCCCGCATACGGCGACTTTGCCGCACCGGAGGTGATGTTGATGAGTATCTTGCGCATGTCCCGTTCGCGGAATGCCGAGATAAAGGCATTGCTGAGCACATGCGGGGTGATAAGGTCGAGTTGATAAGTACGCGTGATATTCACTGCCTGCTGATCGCCTGCAAACAGGATATCGCCGAGCGCACCGGCATTATTCACCAGCACCACTTGACGCGCCTCGGGGGATACCGCAAAGCGGATGTCGGCAACGGCCTGCGGATCGGACAGATCTACGCTGTGATGGATGTAGCGGGGATGATCGATGGCGGCGTGGCGGGCGAAGCCGTGTACCTCCACCTCTTCGCGCTGCAACAGCAGTTCGGCCAGCGCTTTGCCGAGTCCGCGCGAAGTGCCCGTGATGAACCAGCAGGCGGT
Organism: Chitinophagales bacterium; assembly: GCA_036734545.1. GTDB lineage: Bacteria > Bacteroidota > Bacteroidia > Chitinophagales > BACL12 > UBA7236. Next base: position 13,000 of record DAIMYJ010000045.1, on the reverse strand, counting down.
GATCATGACAAGGATTTTTGCAGCAGTAAATGATCGGCGAGCACAAGGGCGGCCATGGCTTCCACGATGGGCACCGCGCGGGGCAGCACACATGGGTCGTGACGGCCCTTGCCTTCCACGGTAACGGTCTCGCCGAGGGCGTTCACCGACTCCTGCGGACGCAATATGGTGGCCACGGGTTTGAAGCCTATGCGGCAATAAATATCCATCCCATTGCTGATACCGCCCTGGATACCGCCGCTGTGGTTGGTGCGCGTTACGATGCGCTCTTCCTGTGCATCGTATGCAAAAATATCGTTGTGTGCACTACCGCGCATGCGTGTGCCGGCGAAGCCGCTGCCGTATTCAAAGGCTTTGGCGGCGTTGATGCTCAGCATGGCCTTGCCGAGGTCGGCATGCAGCTTATCGAACACCGGATCGCCGAGTCCGGGCGGTACGTTGCGCATCACACAGGAGATGGTGCCGCCGATAGTATCGCCCTGCTTCTTCACTTCCGATACCAGTGCGATCATTTTCTCCGCCGTTTCCGGATCGGGGCAGCGCATGATATTGGATTCGGTCTGACTGAGGTCGAGTTCGGTGTAGGGTTTATGGAGTTCGATGTCGCCGACGGATTGCACGTAGGCGTTGATCACCACGCCGTATTGTTCCAGCAGTTGCTTCGCCACGCTGCCCGCGAGCACGCGCGCTGCCGTTTCCCGCGCCGAACTGCGCCCGCCGCCGCGATGATCGCGGAAGCCGTATTTCAGGTCGTAGGTGAGGTCGGCATGACTGGGCCGGTATGCCTGCAGCAGGTGCTCATAATCTTTGGAGCGCTGGTCGCTGTTGCGGATGATCATGGCGATGGGCGTTCCGGTGGTGCGGCCTTCAAAAACACCGCTCAGGATCTCGAATTCGTCCTCCTCATGTCGCTGCGTCACGATCTTCGATTGTCCCGGCTTGCGGCGCTGCATTTCCGAGCGCATGAATTCCATATCCAGAGTGATGCCCGGAGGGCATCCGTCGATGACCACACCCACTGCCACGCCATGCGATTCACCGAAGGTGGTGATGCGAAAGAGCGTGCCCATTATGTTTCCCGCCATATGGGCGAAATTACGGCAATAGCTGCATTTTTTTGATTCAGGGGTTTTACTGCATCTTTGTAAGCATGGGTTCCCTGTTGTTCCATCATATTGATGCGCTGGTGATGTGCGGCGACGACCTGCGCGCCGTGCGCAGCGGTGCGGAGATGCAGCAGGTGCCCGTGATGCGCGATGCCTATCTGCTCGCAGAGAACGGCATCATCACCGCTTACGGCCCCATGCACGAAGCACCTCAGCATGCCGACACGCTGGTGGATGCCAAAGGGCGTTTCGTACTGCCCGCCTTCTGCGATTCACATACCCACCTCGTTTTTGCCACCGGGCGCGAGGAAGAGTTCGTGATGCGCATTCAGGGCAAGACCTATGAACAGATCGCAGCGGCCGGCGGCGGCATCATCAACAGCGCCAAAAAGCTGCAGGCCATGTCGGAGTCGGAATTATTCGACCGCGCACTGGAACGCTTATACACCCTCCGCGATATGGGCACCGGCAGTGTCGAGATCAAAAGCGGCTACGGACTCACCGTGGAAGCTGAATTGAAAATGCTGCGCGTGATCCGCCGACTGCGCGAACAAAATATCCTGCAGGTAAAGGCCACCTTCCTTGGCGCACATGCCCTGCCCCCTGAATATCGCACCGACCGCGAAGCCTATATCCGCCTCATCATCGATGACATGCTGCCCGTGATCGCTGCCGAAGGGTTGGCCGATTATTGCGATGTGTTCTGCGAAGAAAACTATTTCACGAACGAAGAGACCGACCGTATCCTGCAGGCCGGATGGCGCTATGGCCTGAAGCCCAAGATCCATGTGAATCAGTTCACCAATACCGGCGGTGTGCAGACCGGCGTCCGCAACAACGCCCTCACCGTAGATCATTTAGAAGTGATCAGCGATGCGGAGATAGAAGCGTTGAAAGGTTCTGCCACCCTGCCCGTGGCGCTGCCCGGCTGTTCCTTCTTCATCCGCATCCCTTATACCCCCGGCCGCCGCATGATAGATGCCGGTTTACCGCTGGTGCTCGCGAGCGACTTCAACCCCGGCTCCTCCCCTTCCGCCAACATGGCCATGGTGATGGCGCTGGCCTGCACACATATGCAGATGACCCCGGAGGAGGCCCTCACCGCAGCTACCTTGAACGGCGCTGCAGCCATGGAACTGGAGCAGGGAACAGGCAGCATCAGCAGAGGCAAGCGCGCGCAACTCCTGCTCACCAAGCCCATGCGTTCCCTCGCCGAGATCCCCTACTACTTCGGCCACGACCTCATCGACAGGGTGTTCCTGTGAACGGTAACGTAATTTAAGTGTCATTAACACGCGGGGGTGTCAACTTCCGTTGTCCTGATTCGTTATTACGGGAAACCGACAGCCATGGATACCCGACGACAATGGCCTCTTTTTACGGTGGTACGAATCATTTGGTTCAGCCTGTTGTTGACCGCCATAGTCCTGCTATGGCCATGACCCTGCACGGGGAATGTGCATCGCCGGAGCGGAAAAACCGTATCTTTGCGGCCGAATCGAACACACGATATGAAAGAAGTATATATAGTATCCATGGCCCGCACGCCGATAGGCAGTTTTGGCGGCGCCTTAGCCTCTTTGACAGCTCCTCAGCTGGGCACGACCGTTATCAAAGCAGCCATTGAAAGGGCCGGTATCCAGGCCACCGATGTGCAGGAAGTGTATATGGGCAACGTATTGGCCGCCAACATCGGCCAGGCGCCCGTTACCCAGGCCATGCTCGGTGCCGGTATCCCCGACACGGCCTCTTCCACCACCATCAACAAGGTGTGCGCTTCCGGTATGAAGGCCATCATGGTTGCCGCGCAGCAGATCATGCTGGGCAGCGCCGAAGTGGTGGTAGCCGGTGGTATGGAAAGCATGAGCAATGTGCCCTACTACCTCTCCAAGGAACGCTGGGGCGCTAAGATGGGCCACAGCGAGGTGATCGACGGTATCATCAAGGATGGTCTGTGGGACCCTTACGGCAACAAGCACATGGGTAGCTGTGGTGAGACCTGCGCACGCACCTATCAGTTCTCCCGCGAAGACCAGGACAACTACGCCATCGCCAGCTACAAGCGCGCAGCCGAAGCCTGGAAGAACGGCGCCTTCAAGCACGAAGTGGTGCCGGTGGTGATCCCCCAGAAGAAGGGCGATCCTATCGTGGTAGCCGAAGATGAGGATTATACCAAAGTGAAATTCGACCGCGTCCCCACCCTGTCGCCCGCTTTTGAAAAAGACGGCACCATCACCGCCGCCAACGCCTCCAACATCAACGACGGTGCAGCCGCCGTGGTGCTGATGAGCAAAGAGCGCGCAGAAGCCATGGGCATCAAGCCGCTGGCACGCATCATCGGTTTTGCCGATGCACAGCAGGCCCCTGAGTGGTTCACCACCACCCCGGCGAAAGCCATGCCTAAAGCGATCGCTGCTGCGGGACTGCAGGTGAGCGATATCGATTATTTTGAGATCAACGAAGCGTTCTCCGTGGTAGCCCTCGCGAACATGAAGGACCTGGGTATCTCACACGATAAGACCAATATTTACGGTGGCGCCGTATCCATCGGCCATCCCATCGGCTGTTCCGGAGCGCGTATCACCATTACGCTGCTGAGCGCACTCATCAACAACAACGCCCGGTACGGATGTGCCGGTATCTGCAACGGCGGCGGCGGTGCCAGCGCCATTGTGATCGAGCGTTTGTGATGCCGTGAGTGGACTGCCTGCAGGATTATACACAGGCAGTAGCACAATAAAACAGCATAAAATACCATTATAATGCCTGAGCTTTACGCCCGGGCATTTTTTTTGTTTACAGGTCAATACATGCGTCAACTATTCATAATTATTCTGTTCTGTCTGCCGGTAGTGGCATCGGCACAAAAAGGCAACCGGGACCTCACCCCCGAGAACCTCGCCGTGATGCAGGCGTATGAAGATACCCTGCAGTGGCTGGGCGACAGCGTTATTCAAAGTCGCGACTGGCAGATGCGCGAGCAGGCCTGTATCGTTTTTTTGAAGAAGCTGAAGACCGCACTCAAAACGGAGAACAGTTATTTATTTCCTTTCGATAGTGTCGGCACCATGTCGGTGGTGGAAGCACCCGATAAAACATTCCGCATCCTCACGTGGCAGATGCAGATGAAGGATCACAGTCACCGGTACTACGGCGCCATACAAATGAATTCCGCCGAATTGAATTTGATACCGCTCATCGACATGAGTATGTTCATCGGCAATCCGGAAGACACTTTATTATCGGCCAACAGCTGGTATGGTTGTGTGTATTACAACATCGTACAGAAAAAATATAAAGGCAACACCTATTATTATTTATTCGGATGGGACGGTAATGACATGTGGAGCAATAAAAAACTGGTGGACGTTCTTACCTTCAACGACACCGGCGTGCCCATGTTCGGATTTCCGCAATTCCTGAAGCGCGACGACCCCGATCCGAAAACGCGCATCATCATCGAATACAAAGAGGACGCATCGCCCGTATTCAACTACGACGAGGGTTTGAAGATGATCGTGATCAGTTATCTGCGACCCGAGAATCCTCTGTCGGAAGGCATTTATTTCACCTACATTCCCGACGGCACCTATGTCGGTTTTTACTTCAAAAAAGGCATGTGGCGATTCAAGGATCAGGTGTTCGATCAGACACAGGACGCACCGCCGGATTACACGCCGAAGCGCGAAGGTGAAGATCCCGGATTATACATCAAGGATTGATACGGGCATTTTTTTAAATGCAGGTTTGGGGAAAATGTATAAAGGTTGTCGAGGCTGCGTGCATCACTTCCGCGTGATCTCGTACATCAGAATACCTGCTGCTATCCCGGCATTCAATGACTCGGAGCGTCCGTATCCCGCAATAGTTACCGTTTGATCACAGGCAGCCAGCACTTCCGGCGTGATGCCATGCGATTCGCTGCCGATCACCAATACACCTTCCTGTGAAAAATGCCTGCCGTTCAAAGTATCGCCCTGCAATACAGCGGCATAGCGATGCACCGGCAATGCAGAAAGCCAGTCGGCAAGATCCGTATATACCACCGGCATCCTGAAGATGGAGCCCATGGTACTTTGTACCACTTTGGGATTATATAATTCCACCGTATCGGCACTGCATACTACACCATGCACACCAAACCAGTCGGCCGTGCGCAGCAGCGTACCGAAATTCCCAGGGTCCTGAATGCCGTCGAGTGCCAGCAGCCAATGACCGCGCACCTGCAGTTCGCTGATGTCGACCGTTCGCTTCTTTACCAATGCCATCACGGGTTGCGGGGTGGAGAGCGAGGATATCTTTTCGATGTCGCGCATCGATGCTTCCGCGATGCCCACCTGTTCAGGTATGCGGCCCGCATTTTGCGCGAGCCATTCGGGCGTGGCGATGATCAGGTCAGGATATACGCTTTCCAACAAGGCCTCCGTTACTAACTTCTCGCCTTCGATGACGAAATCACCATAATTTTGGCGATATTTTTTTAGCTTCAAGCCCTGAAGATGTTTGATCTGCGCTTTCGTCAACATAGCCGGTTACGCGACCTCATGCTCCCCTGCATCGCAGTGCTGGCCATGATAGCCGCAGGATGCAATTCTACTAAATATCTGCCAGATGGCGCTTATTTGTATAAAGGCGCCGATGTGCACTTCACCCACCCGCAGGGCAACGATCTGGACACCGCATGGATGGAAGATGAGCTGGTGGACCTCAGCAAAATGGAGCCCAATGAAAAGCTGCTGGGTGTGTTCCCGCTAAAAACCTGGCTGTATGTGCTCGGCGATACGGCGATCGACCACTACATCAAATATCAGGAAGTATACGACACCCGTTTCCTCTTCCTGTTCGATTATGACACCCTGCTCAAGCGCATTCCCATGCTCACGCCGGAGAGCAGCTTTCGCCGCTGGCTGATGTATAACGCCGGCGAGGCCCCGCAGCTGCTGGACAAGAACCAGGCAGAAGAAACGGCAGTGCGTATGAGCAACTGGCTCTACAACCGCGGCTATTTTTACAATTCGGCAGCACCCGCTTACACGTACGACGAAAAGAAGCAGTCCGGCACCGTGCAGTATACGGTGGAGCTGGGCAAACTCTACCGCATGCGCAACGTCAAGTACGACATCGACGACCCCATGCTCCTCAGCCGCATCAACAACATCGAAACACCCAGCGCACTCGTACCCGGGAAGCCCATTGATGTAGACCTGCTGAAAGGCGAACGCAACCGCATCAGCGAGCATCTGCGCAATAACGGTTACTATAAATTCCAAAAAGAATATGTGTATTTCGAGGTAGATACCGCTTCCGGTTTCGATTCACTCGACATCTACGTAAAGGTATCGCTGCCTGCGCGCGACACGGTGCATCATCCGTACCGCATACATACGATCACCGTATATCCGAATGCCGCCATCGATTATCAGCCCGGCGTCACACCAACCGGTGCCCTGCACTATGTGGACAGCACACGTGTGGTGCGCCGCTCGAAAGCAGAATGGATACACCAATATGCCAAGGCAGACACCACTGCTGCCGGCCGCGCACAATTTGAAGCCTGGCGCAACGGGAAGCAGGATGACGATGCCACGCTGCGATACTATTTACCGAAGGACACCAGCGGCAATCAGCAATTCCGCGTAACCGCATCCGGCAAGATCCAACGCATACCATCTTACAAAGCACGCTCCGATTATTTTCTGGTGAATTCCCCGGCCAATTTCAATCCGAAAGCGATCGCCGATAATCTGTTCATCAATCCCGATGCCTATTATTCCGATTCGCTCATCCAGAAAACCGTAGCGTCGTTCTCTACACTCGGTGTATTCAAATATGTGACCATTCAGGCCGATGAGATATCCGATTCATCCAGTTATGTGCAGGAGTTGAATTTATTGCTGCGCCTTGACCCGCTGCCGACAAAGACCATTTCGTACGAACTGAATGCCAACACCACTTCCGATTACCTGTTAGGTAATGCGATCAATGTGAGTTATATCCACAAGAATTTATTTCACCGCCTCGACCAGCTGAAGATCAGCATCCGCGGTGGTATTGAAACACAGCTTGCCGGTCCGCTCACGTTCATCAACACCTCCGAATTCAACGCCGGTCTCGGTCTCACGCTGCCGGAATTCATGTGGCCCATTCCCATCCAGGTGCCGAAACGCTATTTCCCGAAAACCAACCTGCGGTTGAATTTCAATTATATCGATCAGATCAACGACTTTACGCTGTTCAACACCTCATTCGAATATGAGGTATCGATATTTGAGACCACGCGCAATACCAAAGCACAGAAGCAACACATCTTCAAACTCCCCATCCCTACCCTGAACATCGTACGCGTGCCGAATATTTCCGAGGCCTTTAAACTGGAACTGGAAACCAACCCGCTGCTCAAACAAAGTTTTGAGGAAGTGCTCATCATGGGTTACGGATACACCTTTCTGCTCAACACACAACCCACCGGCAAGCACGTGGTAGATCATTATCTCCGTGCTTCATCGGAGATCAACATGCCCTTTGCCGACTTCATGAAGATCGACGCCGATTATCGCACGTATGTGAATATCAATCCTTCGAACCGACTCGTGTTCAGGGCGTCGAATGGTTTTGCGATACCGTTCGGTTCTCCTTCCGGCGAATTATTCAACACCCAGGTGATCCCATACGTGAAGCAGTTCTTCACGGGTGGTGCGTACAGCGTGCGCGCATTCACCGTGCGCAAGCTTGGTCCCGGCGGATTTGTGGCGTTCGACACCACCTCATCGGTGCGTGTAGACCAGGTAGCCGATTTCAAACTCGAAGCCAACCTCGAATACCGTTTCGATATCATCTCCATTCTGGAAGGCGCCGTGTTCATGGACATCGGCAACACCTTTACCCTGAAGGAGGATCCGTTCCGCCCGTATGCGCGATTTAAGTTCAACGATTTTTATCGGCTGCTGGCCGTAGGGCCGGGATTCGGTTTGCGACTCGACTTCTCCTATTTCGTGATCCGTATCGATGCCGCCTATCCGCTGTATGACCCCGCTTTGGACGGTCCGTACCGCGATGAAGTGTTACAGGATTACCTGCTCAATGGATTTGAAGTGCCGGAAAAGCAGGTGGCCATCAACCTCGCCATCGGATATCCCTTCTGACGTTCGTAGTGCCTGTCAGGCTGCGGGAGCCGGTTTGCACACCGTGATCTCAACGCGCTGTCTTCCGGTTTGCACCGGCAGAGGTTCAGCAGCTTTGCGTGCAGGGCTCTCGTTTTGCGAGCCCTCTGCGCACACCGTGCAGTAAAGTTCTTTCGCTTTCATAGCTCGCTTTTTTAGGGTGATGTAACATATCGTTATATTCCATAAATAGAATTCCGTGCCAAACCCGTTACGGCGCATCATAAAACCGTCAGATTCGCCCGCCGCCGGCTGTATTTCCGAACCGTATATGTATCTTTATGTTTCATTGTATGATGCCTAGAATACTGCGTTTTACCCTCCCGGCACTCCTCCTCGGATCGCAGGTGTTGTGCGCCCAGTCGTATATTTTCAACTATCAGGTTCCGGTAACGGAAGGCGGAACGGAATATGTCAATCCGTTTGCCGGCGGACTCAACAATCCGCAATTCTACCACCTGGATATCGACTACGATGGCGATCAGGATCTCTATGCCTTCGATCGGGCGGGCAATGTGTCCATGGTGTTCCTGCGCGAAGGTTTGGGATTTACCTACTGGCATCAGTACGCATCGCTTTTTCCGCCGATGAAAGACTGGGTGGTATTGCGCAATTATAATTGCGACGGATTCATGGATATCCTGACCGGCGACAATACCGGTATCAAAACATATCTCGCTTCCTGGAACGGATTCACTTATTCCTTCGCAGAAGATGTAACGCGCATGCAATTCACCGAAGCCGGATTCACATTCGACCTGCCCGTGGGATCCATCGATATCCCTGGCGTGGCCGATATTGATTTCGATGGCGACCTCGATATCCTCACCTTCAATATGACCGGCGGTATCGTTGACCATTACATCAACCGACAGGTAGAGAACGGTGAAGACCCCTGCGGCGTATGGACACTCGAACACATCAATTCCTGCTGGGGAAATTTCTATGAGTCCGGTATCACCTTATCCGTAGAACTGGATTACGATTGCAAGGGCATCTCCCGCATGTCGGATGGCGTGCACGCCGGTTCTACATTCATGATCTTCGATGAGGACAACGATAACGATATGGACCTCGTGCTGGGTGACCTTGCGTTCGGTGTACTCAACAGACTCACGAATGGTGGTGACAAGGATTATGCGGAGATCACCGATCAGGATACCACTTATCCCTCTTACGATGTGCCGTATGATCATCCCAATTATCCCGCTGCTTTTTTATTTGATGTGGATGCCGACGGCGCTGAGGATATGCTGGTGAGTCCGAACAGTCTCACACAAAGTGAGTCGCGTAAAAATGTATGGTATTATCGCAACGTCGCTTCGGATGGCGCTTATACATTTCAATTTCAAACCGACTCCTTTTTGGTGAGCACGATGATAGACCTCGGCGAGGGCGCCTACCCTGTTTTCTTCGATCATAATTACGACGGCCTGATGGATATCATCGCCGGTAACGATGGATATTATGTGGAAGGCGAAACCATCGGTCAGCTGGCTCTCTTCGAAAATACCGGCACCGCCGATGCACCGGCCTTCACACTGGTGACGCGCAACTATGCCGGCCTTGCCGACTTCGGCTTTCAGTCCATCGTCCCCACCTTCGGCGACCTCGACGGCGATGGTGATGATGATATGCTGATCGGTGAATCAGAAGGGTTCGTACATTTTTTCAAGAACATCGGCCCTCCCGGAGGACCTGCGAATTTTATTCTGTTCGGCCCGAATTATCAGGGCATCGATCCCGGACAAAATTCTGCACCGCAGCTGGTCGACGTGAGCGGCGACGGTCTGGACGACCTCATCATCGGCGAGCGCAACGGCAACCTGAATTATTATCTCAACACCGGCACCGCAGCAGCGCCGATATTCACGCTGCAATCCGAATTCTGGGGCAATGTGGATGTGCGCACATTAGGTGCACTTACCGGACACTCTGTTCCCTTCCTCACACAACTGGGCGATGACAAGGCCTTGTTCGTGGGTTGTGAGGATGGTACGATCTATCACTATACACCTACCGACGACTTCACCGGCGCCTTCACGGAAGTGACCGCCGCTTTCAGCAACATCGACGCAGGTGCTTACAGCAGTGCATGCATGTCAGATATCAATCAGGATGGATTGCCGGAACTTATCATCGGCAACCGACGCGGCGGAGTGCAGCTGTTCCGCGATGAAACGGCAAACTTCATCACCGAACAGTCAACCACTCCCCTGCAGATATTCCCCAATCCTGCCGACAACATCCTGAACATCCGCGCCGGCGCACTCACCGGCAACGAGCAGGTGCGTGTGATCGATATTCAGGGACGTGAATTCCCGGTACAGGTTACACAGCAAAACGGCCTGATGACCTGCGCCATTGGCGAACTGCCTCCGGGGTTGTATATTGCACAATTATGGAGCAACCGCGACACCCTGCTGGGCGTTGGGACATTCATCCGCTTATGAGACCTTTCGGTCATCTGATCATATTTTTTTTCGTCGGCATGCTGACCGCATCCGCACAGTTCATTCCGGCGACCAATATTCCTGTCACGCAATACGGCGATGTATTGGAGTCGCCACTCACCGGCGGCTTCTCGGCACCGCAGTTCTCGAATATCGACATCAATTTCGACGGTCTCAATGATCTGTATGTTTTCGACCGTGGTGCATGGGCCAGTTTCGTGTTCGTGCGCGATGCGGATGACAACACATTGCGGTATGCACCGGAATACACCGACCGCTTTCCGGAATTGGAAGACTGGGCCCTGCTGAGGGATTATAATGCAGATAATATCCCCGACATCTTCACTTATTCACTCGGTTCTACTGCCGTATATAAAGGCATACTGGACGGCGGTGAACTTTATTTCACACTCGAGAAAAATGAACTGATCTACACCGACGGCGCCGCCACAGTAGCACTGTATACCAGTCGCACCGATATTCCCAGCGTAGATGATATTGATGGCGACGGCGATCTGGATATTCTTTCATTCAGCGTGTCCAATGCCACGATACGATATTATAAAAATATCAGTGTGGAATCCGGATATGGTGCAGACTCTCTTGTCTTTTCACTCGATGAATACTGCTGGGGCGAATTATTCGAGGAAGCCAGCTGCGAGGGCGCTGTATTGTATGTGGTGTGCAAAGGCGGAGATGAACAACCTCAGGCTTTCAGCAAGGAACAACTGCATATCGGAAGCACCATAGTAACCTTCGACCGCGACGGCGATGGCGATAAAGATGCGATCATCGGCGACAATACCTGCAACAACCTTGTGTATTACCGCAACGGCGGTTCTGCAGAATATGCGCAGATGGTCTACCGCGATTCTGAATTTCCTTCCAGCACGGTATCCTTTTATCTCTCCAATTTCCCTGCCGCCTATGTGGTGGATGCGGATAATGACGGAGACCAGGACATTGTGGCTACCGTGAATGACCAACTGCTCGGCGCCAATCTGCAGCAGGTTTGGTGGTATGAGAATTTGAATACCAACGATACATTCGATCTGGTATTTGCATCCGATACATTTTTGGTGAGCGAGATGATCGATGCCGGGATGTACAGCAAACCCGTCTTCTTTGATCATAATGCCGACGGCCTCTTGGATATACTCATCGGCGTAGGCAGTTCCTTCGGAAAGGATGCAGTGCAGCGTCATGGCTTATGGCTGTATGAAAATACCGGCACGGCCACATCCCCTGCATTCGATCTGGTGACCACTGATTATACCGGGCTCAATGCCTATCCTATTGCACAATTATCTCCTGCTCCGGGTGATCCTGATAACGACGGCGACACCGATCTGGTCATCGGTCTCAGCGACGGCACCCTATGTTTTCTGGAAAACACGGCAGGTGCCGGCAACACTGCTGCCTTCGCTGCACCCGTGTTTGTCTGGCAGGGCATGGATGTTGGCCAGTTGGCAAGTCCGTGTTTCTTTGACATTCAAAACGACGGTCTGCCGGATCTGGTGGTAGGTGAGCAGAACGGCAACCTCAATTATTTCCACAATACCGGCACGGCCGCAGATCCGGTGTATACGCTGGAGAGTGAAGTGTGGGGCGGCGTGGATGTGCGCGAGACGGGATTCATCACCGGCTACAGCGCACCTTTTTTGTTTCGCAACGAAAATGATTCGCTTTACCTGCTCACCGGTGCACAAAGTGGGAAAGTGCATGGCTACAATGAGATTGAAGATGCACTATTGGGTGAATTTTTTGAGTTCACCGAAAATTACCTCGGTTGGTATCCCGGCACGTATGCTTCTGTGTGGGGTGCAGATATCAATGGCGACGGCGAGCGCGAATGGCTCGCGGGGAATATTCGCGGTGGTGTGCAGCTGTTTGTGCGCGATGACCTTATTTCCGTGAACGACCTGCCGGGCCGGATGCCGGTGACCGTATATCCCAATCCCGCTGCCGATCAGCTGCAGCTTGTATGGAATGCCGCAGACGGTGAACGCTCCACCATTCAGGTTTACAATGCAGCCGGTGCATCGTTGTATGCTGCCGATGTCTCCGGCGGAACCCTCCGCATCGACATTCCTGCTGCCTGGCCTGCCGGTATGTATCTGATCCGCATCACCACTGAACAGGGATCCGGAACGGCACAGGTGATCATACAGCGATGAACGAACAGCACGCCCATAAGCTCGCGCAGTTATTCCTGCATGCCCCTATCCAGGCAGGATTCCCGGGTATACAGATACACCTTGCACCCGGCAGCTGCAGCATC
>DAIMYJ010000044.1:6274-23501 GCA_036734545.1 Chitinophagales bacterium | reverse complement strand
TATACCGTCAATCTGCTCGCGATCACCGATGACATTTCGGTTTCCGCCATCTATGAGATCGCAGACGCCTGCGAATTGTCAGACGATGCGGTCGTTACCATCGACGTTACGAATTTCGGCACATTACCCGCTGGCGGATTTTCGGTGAACCTGCAGGTGGATGGCGGTGCTGTGAGCACGGAATCCTACCCCGGCGGCATTCTGCCCGGCATAACAGAAACATTCACCTTTGCCGCAGGCGCCGACCTATCGGCAGACGGTCTGCATACGATACGCGCGTGGACCGAGTATGATGCCGATATGAATGCCACCAACGACACCAGTGAGATCACCGTAGAAAATACATCCACCTATCTCACCACCGGATTCCCATCCAATATTTGTTACGACGGCGGCACCATATTACCGAGTCCGATCGCCGGCGGCGGCACCTGGTCTGGCGATGGGATCATAGATCCCACTACCGGAGAACTGGATCCTACCCTCGTGGGCGGCATCGGCAGCAGTACCGATATCACTTATGCATTCACCTCCCTCGACGCCTATACCGTAACACAGATCCCTTACGAACCCCATTTCAAGGTCGACCCTACAGAACTTGCTTTAGGTGATGATGCCACGGCGAATGCGATAAATATCGGATTCAGTTTTACCTTTTTCGGCAACACCTATACCAACCTGTTCATTTCTTCGAATGGTCTTGTCGGATTCAGCGCTCCATCCAACTCGTATTCACCACAGAATTTTCCGAGTGCCACCTATCCGAACAATATCATTGCCTGGTGCTGGACAGACCTGAATCCCGGTGCCGGCGGTACTGTATCCTATGAAACCACCGGTGTTGCCCCGAACCGTCAGTTCATCGTGTATTATGACGATGTGTTGCATTACGGCGGTGATGATCAGGTGTCAGGACAGATCGTGTTGCATGAAACATCCAATGCCATCGACCTCATCGCGATCGATATACAAAGCGATGGCGGTAGCATGACACAGGGTATTGAGAATATTGACGGCACCGCGGCCTTTTATGCGGATGATGCTTATAATCTCGAAGTTTTCAGCATGTCGGAGACCAGCTGGCGCTATGCCGTAACACCCTGCTCCGGCACTGTAACGGAAACCATCAATTTCATCGCGCCTCCGGCAGTGGAGATCGCTGATGCGAATGTATGCACAGGCACCACCGTAACACTCGATGCAGGTCCCGATGCCGAATACTACGTATGGAACACCGGCGCCACCACACAATCCATTGATGTGACCACCAGCGGCACCTACGTGGTCACCTATTTTGCGAATCCAACCTGCTATGTCACCGACACAGCCACGGTGGTGGTGAACCCGCTGCCTGCAGTTGATCTGGGCACAGACGGTATTGCCTGTGAAGGCACAATGCTGGACGCCGAGAATCCCGGCTCCGAATATACCTGGAGCACCGGCGCCACCACACAAACCTTATTCATCACCGAAAGCGGCACATACAGTGTGACTGTCTACAACCCGGTCACCACATGCGAGAATGCCGATACCATCACAATGACGATCACGCCGCTGCCGATAGCTGCTTTCGATGCATTGCCAACGGCTGCATTGACAATAGTATTCACCAGTCTCGCTGCCGATGCAGAAACCTGGTTCTGGGATTTTGGTGACGGCACCACTTCCACCGAAGAAAATCCATGGCATACCTATCCGTTCGCCGGCGATTTTACGGTAACACTGGTGGTGACCAACGGCTGCGGTGCCGATATTGCCAGCTCGATACTGACCGCCACCACGGATATTGCCGATGCATCTCAAGATGCACTCAACATTTATCCGAATCCGGTAAGTGATATATTGAACATTGCCGGTGTGCAAAGTAATTCCGGTATGTATCGCATTGCCGATGTAACCGGACGACTCGTCATGGAAGGCATGTATGCACAGGGAATACCGGTAGCGCAACTGGCGGCAGGTATGTACACCCTCACCTATGCAGAAGGTGCGTCGGAGTATGTGACACGTTTCGTAAAGCAGTAATTTATCCCAGACAGCTGACCGCATAACCGATGGCGCCGCCGCAGATCGCGCCGATCAGCGTATAAGCCACTGCATGCCATGCGTATGCCTGGAGTCCGCGTGTAACAGCGCTTGTAAGTAGCTTGCTGATAGCGTTGCTGTTTTTTTCTGCCGTGAGATTCTCCATAAGCAGTTTAGGCAGATGTGTTTCCATCTCTTCTCTGAACACATCCCGTATCTCGGCGATCAGTTTATCGTCCATGAACATACCCAGCACCGGCATTTTCTGTGTGAGGCGTTCGGCCATGAAGGTATCGAACAGCTTGAGTATCTCGTTCTGCACCTGTTGCAGGTTGTGCGCATCGAGTTGTTCCGGTAATTCTTCCAGTGCGCGGCTAACGGAATGTGCGAACCCTTTGTGCAGGCGGATGCCCATCAGGTGTGTATGCCGCAGGGTGCGCATCCACAGCAGCAGGTTCACCGCGCCGCCGGCAGCTCCGGCGAGTGTGCCGGTGAGGATATAGCCCGTCACTGCATCCATCCGGACGGATTTTCCCTCCAGGTGTTCAGCACCACGGCCGTATCGGCATCTATCGTGCCCTTGTTGCGGGCGTGTTCTATCAGGGCGGGATAATCAGACAACGTGAAGAGACGGCAATCCTCTTCGGCAAACGCCTTGTCGGCAGCGGGGAAAGCATAGGTGAACAGCGCCGCCATGCCCAGCACCTGTGCGCCGGCGTTGCGGAGGGCGGTCACAGCGGTGAGGCTGCTGCCGCCGGTGCTCACCAGGTCTTCGATCACCACGATGGAAGCGCCGCCAACCGGCTTGCCTTCGATCTGGTTGGAGAGTCCGTGCTTCTTGGCCTCACTGCGCACATATACCATGGGCAGGCCGAGTTCATCCGCCACCAGGGCTGCATGCGGAATGCCGGCAGTAGCTACACCGGCGATGATTTCCACATTGGGGAATTGTTGCCGGATACCATCCGCAAGCGTATTTTTGATCCACGTGCGAATAGCAGGGTATGACAGTGTAAGGCGATTATCACAATATATCGGTGATTTCCATCCGCTGGCCCAGGTAAATGGCTCGGCAGGACGTAACTTTATCGCGCCGGCAGCCAACAATTTCTCTGCAAAAAGCGCTGCATTATCTGAATGAAAGAGCATGCCTCAAAGCTATAAAATTTTCATCAACGAGAATCCCGTGCACCTGGTTGCAGGAGCGCCTCCGGCTGATATCAACAGGCAGGACCCTGCGCATCCGGTATTCACGGAAGACCAGGAAAAAGAGATCGAAAAAGCGTTTCGATTGCTGGAGAATCATGCCGGTGTGAAAAGCCTGACGATCTATGGTGAAGACATCAAGGCGCTGCGCAACACGCTGTTCGCCGGATACCGGAAGATCGCTGCCGCAGGCGGACTGGTATTCAACAACCGCGGACAGGTGCTGATGATCTACAGACGCAACACATGGGATCTGCCGAAAGGAAAGATCGATGAAGGCGAACGCAAAAAAGCGGCAGCGTTACGGGAAGTACGGGAAGAGACCGGACTGCTAAAATTGTCGATCATCAAAAAACTCAAAAAGACCTATCACACCTATTTACTGGATAACAATACTAAAGTATTGAAGGTAACGCACTGGTATCTGATGATGTGCAATGACGACGCTACGCCAGTGCCGCAAACAGAAGAAGACATCGAACTCGCACAATGGATGGAGCCTGAAGTGGCCGAAGAAAAATGCAGATCCGGTTTTGCGAATATCCGCGATGTGATCCACAGCGGCATCCTGATGATGCACTACGGGTGATCATCACACACCCGCTACCCTATCCTGCGCTCAGTATCATTTCCGTGCATCGCGATGCACCACCATGGGTACCATGGTAGAGATATCCCCGTTGTGTCGCAGCACTTCTTTCACGATACTGGAACTGATGTGCCCGAATTCCGGTGCGGTGAGCATGAATATCGTTTCGATACCCGGTGCCAATTGTTTGTTGGTTTGTGCGATCACGTATTCATATTCATAGTCCGCAGCAGAACGGAGTCCGCGTAAAATATATCCCGCGTGATTTCTCTTGCACAGGTTGATGGTGAGGCCGCTATACACTTCGATGGTAATGCGCGGATCAGCACCGTAGATCTCCTGCAGCCATTGCACGCGCTGCTCTATGGTGAAGTATTCTTTCTTTGAACTGTTCTGTCCGATTGCGATGATCAGACGGTCGAACATAGGCATGGCTCTTTCAATGATGTTCACATGTCCCAGAGTGACCGGGTCAAAGGATCCGGGGAAAACAGCGATGTTTGACATACGGTAAATTTACACTGTTTGACCCGATTGTTCAACGGGCTGCATGAAAATATGGAATACGGTTGTGCCGTAATTCCGGCTGCGCAGAAAAAAGGGGTGCGCCTCGAAATTATATTTCTGGTTGGTTTCCAGCACGAACCAGCCCCCCGGGTTCAGCAGCTGATGCGCAAATATCTCCTCCGGCAGGTCAGGGATATTCGGCAGCGGATACGGCGGACCGGCGAAGATGAGGTCGAACTTCTTGCGCGTGGTGCGGATGTATTCGAATACGTCCATCTTCAGCACATTGATGTTCACCTCCAGCTGCAGCGCCGTTTTGCGGATAAAATCGATGCTGCGGTTGTCGAGCTCCACACCAACGATATCAGTGCAGCCGCGCGAAGCCATTTCGTAACACAGACTGCCGGTGCCGCAGAACAGGTCCAGATAGGCCACTTCCGCCAGGTCGAACTGATTCACGAGAATATTGAATAGGCCTTCTTTGGCAAAATCCGTGGTAGGACGCGCAGGTATATTGGCCGGCGGATGAAAACGCCTGCCCTTGAATTTACCCGAGATTATTCGCATAGGTCTAAACTCAATAAGGTATTGAACATATACATCGGCTGCTCCTGTAATTCGCCGGGCAATACAATATGTTCATTAGGCGCCAGGAAAGAAATGTTGCGGAAGAATTTCCACAGCTCACCGAACAACTGCGAATCGGGTACGATCTCGCCCGACAACTTCAGGTCGCAGGAATCCCGGTCTACACCATACTGCTCAGCGATCATGAGCACATAATACAGAAAATCATCCTTGTTCACATACCGGAACTGGTTCATGAACAGGAGTTCCTTCTTCTCATAATATAACAGATGGATCACGCCGGGTTTGATATCAAGCACCAGTTGCTGATCGGCAAACTGATCCTTGTTGCGTGTGGCTGATTCGAGTAAGGCTGTGCCGGCATGGTACCATTTCGGCGACTGGAAAACTTCTTCCAGGAATTGCTTGTAGGCAGCAGGCACACTGAAGATATTCTTGATGAATACACCCCGCACCTGATTATAGGCAACGTGGTCTCCTGCAGGAACGGATGCCGACAGGCTGAGGCTGGCCTGCGCCAGCTGTTCATCGAACAGCACACGCGGCACCAGGGTGAATGGTGCATGCACGATACCGATGCGCACCTCCTGAAAAGGCGCCTGCAGGATGTCATCGCTGGTCATCGACACCTTCAGTCGGTTCATGGCATCCGGCTGGTTGCCCGAATTGAAGGTTACCGTGCGCAGTACCTGCAGTTTTCCCTTGCGTTTTTCATATACCGCATAGGAATACTGCTGCTCTTCGAGTTGGAACAACAAAGAGTAATGACCGGCAAAGTCTTTATTGAAGTCGCTGTCGGTAAATTGCACCATGCGCGGTAAAATTAGGTATTTTTTAACGGGCATCTTTTTTCCCGCGTGTGGCCGTAACTTTGCAGCAAAGTTTGTACATGCAGATCAGACCACGCCGCTTGCGCCATACTGCCATCATGCGCGAAATGGTGGCAGAGACACGTTTCAGCAAGGAGCAACTCATGTTCCCGATGTTTGTGACCAAAGGCCTCGGCGTTCGCCATCCCATCGGTGCCATGCCCGGCATCTGTCATTTTTCACCCGACACTTTGGTGGAGGAAGTAGGTGCCTGCCTGGAGCAGGGACTCAACAAATTCCTGTTGTTCGGCGTGGGCGAGCATAAGGACGGCGAAGGGCATGCGGCGTACGACATGACCAATGCCGTAGCCAACGGTGTGCGCGAGCTGCGTGCCGCCTTCGGCAACCGGATCCTCATTGCCACGGATGTATGCATGTGCGCCTATACCGACCATGGCCATTGCGGCATATTACACGGACATGAGGTGGCCAACGACGAAACCCTCGGTGCACTGGCAAAAATGGCCGTTATGCATGCCGAGGCCGGTGCGGATATCGTGGCGCCGAGCGATATGATGGACGGCCGTGTCGGTGCCATCCGCGATGCGCTGGATGCTGCCGGGTTCCACAACACCACCATCATGAGCTATTCGGTGAAGTTCGCCTCAGGGTATTACGGTCCGTTCCGCGAAGCCGCAGATTCGGCGCCGGCATTTGGCGACCGCAAGACCTATCAGATGGACTTCCGCAACAGCCGCGAGAGCCTGAAGGAAGCCCTGCTGGATGTGGAAGAAGGTGCCGATATCCTCATGGTAAAACCGGCACTCGCCTACATGGATGTTATCCGCATCGTGAAAGATGCCACTTTGCTGCCGCTCGCCTGCTACAATGTATCCGGTGAATACAGCATGGTAAAGGCCGCCGCAGAAAAAGGCTGGATCGATGAGCAGCGGATCGTCATGGAAAACATGCACGCCTTCACCCGGGCCGGGGCTGACATTATCATCACCTATCACGCTAAAGATATCGTTTCCAAGGGCTGGTGCTGATCCGCAGTACGGCTGTCATAGGTCAGTGCACATTCGGACTGTGCATCCCGTCCACATAAAACCAACAACTTTAAACACCTTTACAGTTATTCGCAGGGATGCAGATGAATATCACATACCGGGAGATCATCCGCCTGAGCATACCGCTCATGGTGAGCAGCCTGTTCAATAACCTGATCAGCCTGATCGGGGTGGCCTTCATGGGGCGTGTGGGTGAAACGGAGCTCGCGGCTTCCGGTGTGGCGGCGCTTATCTACATCACCATGACCATGATCCCGTACGGCCTTTCCGTAGGGTTCCAGATCATCATTGCGCGGCGGGCGGGCGAGAACAACCCCGAATCCATAGGCCGCATTTTCAACAACAACCTCATCTTTCTGATGGGCGTGGCGGTGTTGCTGTATGCCTTTCTGCAATTCCTCGCGCCGGTCCTCCTCAAGCCCATGTTCAGCTCGCAGGAGGTGTATGACGCCGGTATGGTGTATCTGCAATACCGGAACATCGAGATCTTCTTTGCCGTGTTCGCTTTCACGCTGCTGGGCTTCTATACCAGCATCGGCAACAATCAGATCATCACCTGGAGCGCCGTGGTGATGCTGGTGGTGAACGTATTCTTCAACTACAACCTGGTATTCGGCAAAATGGGATTCCCGGAGATGGGCATCGCCGGCGCCGGCCTCGCCAGCCTGATATCTTCTACCGCAGCCTGCCTGCTCAACTTCCTGTATCTGATCTTTTCACCTGCCAGAGAGCGTTTCGGACTGTTCAAGTTCGGTAAGTTCGAGTGGCCGCTGGTGCGGAGCGGACTTACGCTGAGCGGACCTGTCGTGCTGCAGCATATGCTCAGCACCGGCACCTGGGTGATCTTCTTCCTGATGATCGAAAAGATGGGACCGCCTGCCCTCGCTGCTTCCAACGTGGCGAAGGAAGTGTATATGGTGCTCGGGGTAACCACCTGGGGTGTGGCCAATGCCACCAACAGCCTGGTGAGCAACCTGCTGGGACAAAAGCGGCACGATGAGATGTTCGACCTCATCAAGAAGGTGGTGATCATCGCCCTTGCCTTCTCCTTCATCTTCTTCCTCTTCATCCTCATCTGGCCCGATATCTTCATCCGCATCTTCACCAACGACCCCGTGATCATCGACCTCGCCCGCAACCCGGTGCGCATTGTGGGCACCTGTCTTGTGATGATGGCCGTGAGCTCGGTGCTGTTCCGCGCCGTTACCGGCACCGGCGCTACCCGCTACAGCCTCCTGCTGGAACTGATCACCCTCATCGTTTACATGGTGTATGTGGTCATCCTGATCCGCGTGCTCGACGTTAACCTCGCTATTGCCTGGACCAGTGAATTCGTCTACTGGCTGGTGCTGGCCTGGCTCTGCTGGAAATATCTCAAGAGCGGAAAGTGGAAAGCTTACAATGTATAAGTAATTGATTAACAGAATTTTATTTATTCTTATATAATTCATCATATCAGATGAATGTGCATTCAGCCCCGAAGATCCTGCACGATATTTGCTTCCATCTGATACCTGCCCGCATGCTTACCCGCGACCTGATCCTCCCTGCCACCCTCCTGCTCCTGCTGACGGTCGGCCCCCCATCGTTTACCGCTTATGGTCAGGATACCCGTGTGTCTGAAGGCTCCTTTTTCGAAGGCGAACCCTTCCTCACTCAGAACCCGGCTGATCCACAACACCTGGTAGTTGCCTGGATGGGTTTGGACGGTCTGGAGCTGATCCGCATACAGGTGCGGGTGAGTCTGGATGGCGGCACTACCTGGAGCCCGATACAGGCCATACCGCATATCACACCCGGCTATACCATGGCCGACCCGTCGATGGCCTGGGACAGCGAAGGGAACCTCTATCTGAGCTATATCGACTATCATCCTGCCGGCACTTCCGGCAAGGCACTCGTGCGCAGGTCTGAAGACGGTGGGCTTACGTGGGCAGCGCCGGTGGAAGTGATCGACGCATGGGATGACGGCATGGAAGTGCCCGTTGACAGGCCCTGGCTGGTTATCGACAGGAGCGGCGGCCCTTTGGACGGCCATCAGTATGTCACCACCAAACCCGCACCGTGGATCCCCTTCCCCAATCGCAATTACCTGACTACCAGTGCCGACGGGCTTGCCTTTGGCGACTGGCGGTATATAGACACCATCGGCTGGCAGATCGGCGACTTCATACAGGCGCCCATGGCTGCGCCGGCTGTGGGCGCTAACGGCATCCTGCATGTGGTGTATCCCGCCTGGGAATGGACCGAGAACTTCCTGCCCCGCTTTGTGCATGCGTCGAGCAGTGACGGCGGCCTCTCCTTCAGCTATCACGAGATGCTGGAGTCGCCGGGCACAGAGCTGAACAGCGACACCTCGGCCAAGGTAGGCTACCAATTGTTGGCCAATCCCGCCGACCCGCAGCACCTGGCCTTCCTGTTCGTTTACAGAACCCTTGGCGACAACGATATCTACCTGCTGGAATCCTTTAATGGCGGCACCGGATGGTCGGCCCCCCTGCGTGTGAACGCAGACCCGCCCGGCACCGGGGTGATGCAGGACCTGGTATGGGGTGATTTTGATGCAGAGGGCAACCTGGCCGTTTGCTGGCGCGACAGGCGGAATGCCGCAGACACGGGATATGCCGTAGCCACGGAGATATGGGGGGCGATCAAATGGCAGGATTCCACCACCTTCTCCGCCGACATGCCGGTCAGCGGCGTGGCTGCGGGGTTCGACGATGAGCTGTACGGTAACGGCAATGATTTCATGAGTATGCAGTTCGACCAGGATACACTCTATGCCGTATGGGGTGATACCCGCTCGGGAACTCTGGAGATCTGGTTCAACAAGACCGCAGCCGGCGAAGCAGCCACCGGCATCGCCATACCCCTTACCGGCGGTCAGACTGCAGGCTTTAGCCTGTGGCCGAATCCTGCTCAGGACAGGGTATTCCTTTCCACCTCCGAAGCGGCCATTGTGCGCATCACCGATCAGCGCGGAGCTGTTGTCCACACCCGACAGATCCCTTCAGGTGCTGAGCAGACCGTAGACCTGCAACTGCTCCCTCCGGGTGTTTACTACGTGACGCTGTCACACGGCACCAGCGTAGAAACACAGATGTTGATAAAGCAATAACTACTTGTTATTGAATAACATGTATGGTCTTATATACATGATCATTTGAGTAAATGATCCCCAGGTAAGCCCCTGATGGCCAGCCGTTAACGGGTATTCTTCCATCGTCCGAAACAAAGCTTTCCGATCGCATCTGAACCCCGCGCATGTCGTACACTTCAAGGCCGGTGATCTCTCCGGGCAGGATACCCTGTATTCGGAAGTCCCCTGATGATGGATTGGGAAATGTGGTTGGCTCAGGATCACTCAGGTTCGTATAGGTTACGCTGATCGCCTCAGCGTTTGCCGCGGTGCCGTTGATATCGATCATGCGGAGGCGGTAGATGTTCTCCCCCGGCCAGGGCTGGTCATCCGCCAGGGCGTATGTTTGTCCCTCCACCGCAAACCCTGCAGCCTCAAGGGTGCCAATGGTGAGGAATCCGGCGTCGGGAAACAGCTTCTGCACCTCAAACCTGTCGGTCCCCATCTCCGCAGCGGTCTCCCATTCGAGGCGGATGTCGGCATCCACCTGTTGTCCGGAAAAGGCGATCAGCTCCAGCGGCAGCGGTGTGGCAGGTTCTACCACCACCTCGTCGATGAAGTAGTAGCTGCCGGCCGACATGGAGGCCACATGAAAGGTATGCGATGTGGAGGCATCGTTGTAGAAGTTACCGATGGTGATCTGGTCGTAGGCCATGTCAGGCACATAGGAGAACGAGACATACTGCCAGGATGTGCTCCACAACTCACCGGCATATTCACACTGCGGGGTGCCGCCGATCGGCTCATGGTCGGCCTGCGCCATGGAGCCTACGGTGAACTGCGCACCGATATGGTTGCTGCTGTAGCCGTTATACCATCCTGCGGAGCCGTTGGTGATCCAAAAGGAGACGGTATAGGTAACGCCGGGCACCAGGGGTGAGAGCAGCGGGATAGAGAGGTATTCGCGGAATTGCGGGGTACCGCTCAGCCAGGTGATGAATCCCATCACCACGTTACCGGCGTAAGGTGTAACAGTGCCGAAGGTGCTGACGGGCAGATCGGCGCCTCCGCTGCCGGTCATATGGAGGTAATCGGGACTGGCGTAGGGCCAGAGGAAAGCAGGATACTCATTGACATTGGACCAGGTGTCGACCTTATACCACTGCCCATAACCCGTAGGTGTGCCCGTAGCGGATTCAAACCCGTTGTTGGGTACCAGATTTTGCCCGCTGAGGAGTGCAGGGATGCACAGGAGCAGCAGGATCAGGAGGCGGGATAATGGCATGGCAGGGATATCATTCCAAATATCTCCTGCTATCAGCCCGAAAACAAGGACAAAAATCAG
Source organism: Chitinophagales bacterium (assembly GCA_036734545.1). Lineage (GTDB taxonomy): Bacteria > Bacteroidota > Bacteroidia > Chitinophagales > BACL12 > UBA7236. The sequence continues at coordinate 12,283 of DAIMYJ010000044.1, read as the reverse complement.
TGTTATCCGCTATTTCGCGGCATAAAAAAACCACCGTTTCCGGTGGTTTCAATCCCTATTGCTTGTTGCTTATAGTTTCAGGTCGTCATCGCCATAGCGCGGCGGGTTGTTATCAGCCCCTCTGTTGTCATCGCCATGGGCACCGTGATCTCCGTGATCATCGTAGTGTTCACCTTCTCCACCGTTATGATCTTCGTCGTATTTGTGGCTGAAGGCATCAAAATCGAAGTCGGGCAGCAGACCTTTGATATGGTCTATCACCTGCTGCAGTTCTTCGGCAAATTTGTTGAAATCCTCTTTATAGATGAACAGCTTGTGGCGGTCGTAACCATTGCCGTCAAAGCGTTTCTTACTCTCAGTGATCGTGATGTAGTAATCGTTACCGCGCGTGGTCCTTACATCAAAGAAATACGTTCTGCGCCTGCCCGCGCGTATCTTCCTGGAAAATACGCTGTCGTTCCGCTTGCTGTTTTCGTGCTCCACAATGATCCGATTTAGGGTAGAATGTCTGGAAAGAGGGTTGAATTTTTCCGAAATATAAAAAGATTTTGCTTTTTAAAAGCAACCCGGCGTTATTTTTTATCGGATTCCGATTCCTCTGCCCTGCGCTGTGTTTCATACATGCCGGCATATATACCGCCGAGGGCCAGAAGTTCTTCATGGGTGCCGGTTTCGGCGATGGTATGATCGTCGAGAACGATGATGCGGTCGAAGTTGATCAGGCTGAAGATGCGGTGTGTGATGATGATGGCTGTGCGTGCATCGAGATACTGACGCATATTGCCAAGGATGGACTGTTCGGTATTGGCATCCACGGCGCTCAGCGCATCATCCATGATGATCACCGGCGCATCCTTGAGGAATGCCCGTGCGATGGACACGCGTTGCTTTTGTCCGCCGCTGAGTGTAACGCCCCGCTCCCCTACCATGGTATCATAGCCATCTCTGAACTGGGTGATCTCCTCATGGATGGATGCGAACTGCGCATAGCGTTCCACCGTCTGGCGGTCGGCATCCGGACGGGCGAAGGCGATGTTGTTGTGGATCGTATCGGAGAAGAGGAACACGTCCTGCGGCACCGAGGAGATATGGCCCCTCAGCGTTCTCAAATTGATCTCCTCCAGCGGGCAGCCGTTGATGGTGATACGTCCTTCTGTCGGATCATACAGGCGATACAGCAGATCGGCGATGGTGGTCTTTCCGCTACCGGTGCGGCCTACGATGGCCACTTTTTCGCCGGGCAGCACGTCAAAGCTGACCTTGCGCAGCGCCTGCACGCCGGTATCCGGGTAGGTGAACGATACCGACTCAAAGCGTATGGGGCCGTTCAGATCGCGTTCGGGGAAGGCGGTGGCGGCGATGTCCGGTTCAGTTTCCAGGAACTCGCTGATGCGTTTCTGGGAGGCGGCGGCGCGCTGGATGATGGATACCACCCATCCGAGCGAGGTCACGGGCCAGGTGAGCATGTTCACATAGAACAGGAACTCAACGAGGTTCCCGGGAGTCAGCTCCCCCTCTATCACCTGCCATCCACCCACAAAAATCGTCAGCAGCACGCTCATACCGATCAGCAGCACCATCAGCGGCTGGAACATGGCATCCACCCGGGCCAGGCCGAGTGATTTCTCGCGGTAGTCGGCACACGCATCATCAAAGAACCGCACCGTTGACCGTTCGCGGGCATACGCCTGGATCACGCGGATCCCGCTGAACGACTCCTGGGCGATGGTGGTGAGGGTCGACAGCTGGGCCTGTATCTGATCGCTTTTGCGGTTGATGATGCTGTTGACGAAAAAGATGCTCACCGACAGCACCGGCAGCGGCAGCAGCACGTACCAGGTGAGGGTGGTGTTGATGCTCATCATCATCCAGATGGCGAATATGAAGTTGAATACCAGGTTGAGGAAATACATGATGGCCGGCCCCACGTATTGTCGCACACGGCCTACATCCTCCGCCACCCTGCTCATGAGGTCGCCCGTGTTGTTGCGTTTGAAGAATGCCGGTGTCAGTTTTTCATAGTGGCGGAACAGTTCATTCTTCTGGTCGTATTCGATGCGGCGGCTCATCACGATGATGGTCTGCCGCATGCAGAACATGAACACCCCGCGCAGCAGCGTAAGTGCGAGGAAGAGCGCTGCACTCACCAGCAGGCTGCTGAATACTTCGCGTTCGAGCGATTCGTTGTCACCGCCGATAATGGCGTTGTAGTTTTCGCTCACGATATCCACCATGTTGCCGATGTAGTGCGGGGCATACACCTGAAACACATTGGCCAGGCCCACGAACAGCGCTCCGGTGAGGAACAGCCATTTGTACCTGATCAGGTACCGGTGCACGGGAGCGAGGTGGCGCATAGTCTGCAAAACTATTAATCCTGCGAATAGTTCTCCTTTTTCCAAGTTCTTCTATCTTTGCAGCGCCAACCATAAACCGTTCATTTATGTCAAACAATGCCCTGCAGCTGACCAATGGTGAGATCTTTACCACCATGCGTGAAATGGAACACGAGCAACTGGTCTTCTGCAACGACAAAGAAACCGGCCTCAAAGCCATCGTTGCCATTCACAACACCACTTTAGGCCCGGCCCTGGGCGGAACCCGTTTCTGGAATTATCAACATGAGGATGAGGCCATCATTGATGTGCTCCGCCTTTCGCGCGGCATGACCTACAAGGCTGCCATCAGCGGATTGAATCTCGGCGGCGGCAAGGCGGTGATCATCGGCGACAGCCGTTCGCTCACCAACCGCGAGCCGTTGTTCCGTCGTTACGGGAAATTCGTGAACGGACTCTCCGGCCGCTATATCACGGCGGAGGATGTGGGCACTTCCACCGGCGACATGGAGTTCATCAACATGGAAACCGACCACGTTGCCGGCAAGCCCGAGCAGCTGGGTGGTGGCGGCGACCCATCTCCGGTTACCGCTTACGGTGTTTACCTCGGTATGAAGGCCGCTGCGCACTATGCGAACGGTTCCGACAGCCTTACGGGCAAGCGCGTGCTGGTGCAGGGTGTAGGCCATGTAGGCTACAACCTGGTGAAGCATCTGGTAAAGGAAGGTGCGAAAGTGATGATCAGCGATATCAGCGAAGAGCGCACCGCAGGCGTTGCCAAAGAATTCGGTGTGGAAGTGATCGACGCGAACAAGATATTTGATACGGCCATGGACATCTACGCACCCTGTGCGCTCGGTGCCACCATCAATGATGAGACCATCGACAAGCTGACCTGTCAGATCATTGCCGGTGCGGCCAACAACCAGCTGAAAGAAGAAGAAAAGCACGGACGTGCACTGATCGCCAAGGGCATCGTGTATGCGCCGGATTATCTGATCAATGCGGGCGGACTGATCAACTGTTACGTTGAATTAGAGGGATACAACCGCGAGCGTGCGTTGCAGCGCACGGAGATCATTTACCAGCGTGCGCTGGAGATCTTCAGTGTTGCTTCCAGCAATAACATCACCACACAGGCGGCTGCCAATCAGGTTGCCGAGGCGCGCCTGCGTGCTGTGGCACATATTAATTCCCGTTTGTGAGTTTCACTTACGGAGCAGTATCCCAATTAAGAAGAGAACGTGATTTGACATGCTGAGCAGAAGAGGACTACGCATTAAAGCGATGCAGACATTGTACGTGACCGCCTGTTCGGGGCAGGCTGATTCACGTGCCGCTTTGACCCATTTAAACAAAAGCATCCGCAACTCGCATCTGGCGTATTTGTATGTGCTGCATTTCATCACGGAGTTGGCTCAGCAGGTAGATCTGGAAGCGCATATCAAACGCAATAAATACCTGCCCACCGAAGACGACCTGAATTTCCCCGTTACGTTCTTCAACAACACCGTGATCCAGGGGCTGCTGAAGGATCACTATTTCCAGTCGCGCCTCAAGCGTGAAAAGCTGCTGGAGCTGGTGGATGAGGAATACACCAAACTTATTTACAATCAGCTGCGCGAATTTGCGCCCTACGTGCAATATGTGGCATCATCACCCGATGCGGCGGCCGATAAAAAGATCATCAAGGACATCTTCGAGCAATTCCTGCTCAGGAACGAATACTTCGACGAGCACATGGAGAACAGCATCGCCACCTGGGCCGATGATGAATTCATTGTGAAGGGTTTGATGGAAGAGTTCTATCAAACACCGCTCACGGAGGAGAACCAACACAAATTATTCGACTTTCACATCAGCGATGAAGAATCCGGTTTTGCGGAAACGCTGGTGATACAGGCGCTTCGTGATGATGCGCAGCTGGATGAGGAGATCAAGCCCAAGTTGCAGAACTGGGAGCTCGATCGCGTATCCCTGATCGACCGTATCCTGATGAAGATGGCGCTCACGGAATTCCTGCACATCCCGACCATTCCCACGAAGGTGACCATCAATGAGTATCTCGACATCAGCAAATTGTACAGCACCCCAAGGAGCCGGGAATTCATCAACGGCATCCTGGACAAGCTGATGAATGAAATGAAACAGAGCGGCAGGATCATCAAGACCGGTCGCGGCCTCATCGAATAACCCTTAAATTTGTGCTATGAACAGAACATGGTTTTCCCTTTCCATCGGTATGCTGGCCTTTGCGGGGACATTCGTATCCTGTAAAGAAGAAACATCCACGGGCGACCGGGTTGCCCTGCCGGAAGAGCAGGAGCAGATCAGCACCGACATCGTAGAGAATCAAACGGTGATAACCTTTGAGCGCGACCTGCATGATTTCGGCGATATCCCGCAGGGCGAGAAGGTATCCACCGATTTCCGTTTCACCAACACCGGCAAGAACGACTTGCTCATCACCGATGCGCACGGGTCCTGTGGCTGCACGGTGCCTGAGTGGCCAAAGGAACCTATTCCGCCCGGTGGCAGCGGTATTATCCATGTGGTATTTGACAGCGGCAAGCGCAGCGGTCAGATCAGCAAAAAGGTGACCGTAACGGCCAATACCATTCCGAACCCGAATACGCTGACCATCAAAGGGAATGTGGTCACCAATTAATATTTAACTCAATCATCATTTTCATACTATGCAATTGTCCAACCTGTTTTTAATGGCTCCACCTCCGGAAGGAGATGCCTCCGGCGCTTCCAGCTTCATGAGCATTGCCTTTTTTGTGCTCTTCTTTCTGATACTGTATTTCTTCATGATCCGTCCGCAATCCAAAAAAGCGAAGGAGCAGAAGGCATTCCTGAATGAGATCAAGGTGGGCGACAAGGTGGTTACCATCGGCGGTGTGCACGGCAAGATCCTGAAGGTAGATGAAGACACCTACCTGCTGGAAGTGGATGCGAACACCAAGGTGCGCATCGAAAAATCCGTGATCTCACTGGATTTCACCAAGGCGATGATGGCGCGCAAGCAGCAATCTTAAAGCCCGACAGGCATGGAGCATGCCTCCCGCAGTGCAGAGCAGGCCGGCAACGGCAAAGGGAAGCGGTTGATCCGCATTCTTGCCTGTATCGGCGTGTCGGCAGTGCTGTGGCTGTTCACTACCCTATCCGGTCAATTTGAATCGGAGGTGATCGTTTCACTTGATTACGATCTGCCTGCCGATCAAACCACTACGCGCAAACTACCGGCCGAAGCCCGTTTGTTGGTGCAAACTACCGGCTGGCAGCTCATCCGCGAAGGCTTTAATGCGCGTTCACTGCAGATAGACATGTCGGATGCCGATGCGCTAGAGGCCTTTATCACCAATAACCGGAAAGAGTTATTTATTGCCGACTTGCCCTCGGATATTCAGGTGTTGCATATCAGTCCGGACACCATCCTGCTGCACCTCGAACCGCGGATCACGAAAATGGTCCCCGTGTATCTGACGGCGGTAAATCCTGAACTTCCGGTATATTTCGACAGTGTAAGCATAGTGCCTGACAGCGTTGCTTTAACCGGCCCTGAGAGCGTATTGCGCAACATCCTTCAATGGAGTACTGAACCGATCTCCCCGCATGCCGATTCCGCAACGACCGGGATCGTCCCATTAACAGAATCGGATTACCCCGA